>JAHHLP010000324.1 GCA_018679295.1 Rhodothermia bacterium | reverse complement strand
CGGGAAGCGCACGATGCGACCGCTCGTGAAACCCTGGTAGGCCAGCGACCCCGTCTCGGTAAACCGGATTTCAAAGGTGTTAGGGGCGAACGCCGGGATCGAGCCTTCTGATCGTGTGATCGGCAATTCCGCCGGTATCGTCCACTCTCCCGAACCCGACATGAAGGGTTCTTCGACGATTCGCTCTCCCATCATGCAGCCACCGCTGTTGGGGCCGGACGGGCATGGGTCGGCGCCGCCGGGTCCGACAACCTCGGTCACCGCGCGCACGGTGTCCGACGAACCGTTGGAATCGAAGTCGCCCATGAACTCGACCGGATCGCTGTAGAAGCGGACGATGGTTCCCGCCGCGGGTGCTCCGGCGAGTGAGCCCTGGAACACCTCCCGTTGCAGCGCTCGGGAGCCGAAATCGATATGGGAGAGTACGCTTCCGGATACTTTGCCTCGGCCGAGGCACTGCAGGACACTGCCAGAGGCTGTTGCCGAGGCACTGGAGTGGGCGCTCCCTGGGTCCGATTCGCGCGTTGGAGCGTCCAGGCGAGGCTCGAACTGCATGGCCGGCTGTGCGGTTGAAGCCGGCGCTCCGCAAGCGAACGCAGCGAGGACGACGGCAAAGGCGAGGTATAGGTAGAATCGGTGCACGGCTTGGGGACTCGTAATAGTGAAATGGCAACTTGGGAGGTGCTAACCAGCGTCGCCCGGCAATACCGACCGGTTAACGCGAATGTAGTCTCGAGGGTCGACAGGGCACTCGAAAGTGCCCGCTGCGCCCCGTTTTCGGTTCCAGAGGCTTTCATTGAGACTTATCGAAAGTGTGAGGCGCGTATGGTTTTGCCTCATGTGATTTGTATCTTTTCAAGCTACACAAAAAAGCCCGATCTGCAGTCGGGGCTTGATTTTGAATACATCACGACGACGATAAGATGAAGCGCACGTACCAGCCAAGTCGACGCAAGAGAGCCAACAAGCACGGCTTTCGGTCGCGCATGGCTTCCAAGAATGGTCGAAAAGTGCTCGCGCGGCGCAGGGCCAAAGGCCGGAAGAACCTAAGCGTAAGTGACACCCGCAGCGGAAAGTAGTGCTGACGGGTCGAGCGCCGGCCGGTACAGGTTCCCCGCTTCACATCGGCTGAAACATAGACGCCTCATTCGGGCGCTGTTTGATCGGGGCGCATCAGACGTTCACCATAGGTCCTCAGGTACGATTCGGGTCGTCTACAGATTTGTAGCGCCCACGGACTTTCCCGACCTCGACACAAATGTCCAAGTCGGGTTTTTTGTCGGTCGGAAGGTGGGCGGGGCCGTGATTCGCAATAAAGTTCGCCGGCGCATGAAGGAGGCGTATCGTATGCATCATCGTGACCTTCTGGAAGCCGTGTCCGGGCGGCCGTATCTGCTCTCTCTGGGACTGATCTTCCGTGGAAGGGAGGTTGCCTCGTGGGAAACGGTTTCGGCCGATGTTGCAAAGGCGGTGGGCGTCGTATTGGACCACGTTAAAGAGCGCGGGAGCGGTTCAGCCACCCCTTCGTTGCCCCAAACCGGTTGAAAGTTTAGTGCGTACCGGAACTGCCATGAAGACCCTCCGTAACGCCGAAGTCTGAGAATTCTCACCCGAAAAGCGCCTCCCCTGTGGATCGTAACACTGTAATCGCGACCGTTCTGATCGGCATCATAATGGTCGTCTGGCTCTACTGGATGGCGCCACAGAATGTGCCGCCCCCCGATGACCCGGCGCTGGGAGAGGTGGATACGACGGGCGTTCCGGATACGTCTGTTGACGCCGCACCTGACCTTCGTCGGCCGTCGGAGCCACGCCAGGCAGTCGTGGACTCGTCGCTCGCGGGAGCGCTGGAGGGGGAATCTCGACTCATTACGGTTGAGACGGATCTGTACGAGGCCGTCTACAGCACACAGGGTGCGACACTCAAATCATTCAAGTTGAAGAGGTACGATCGGTCCGATCACGCCGCTCCTGTCCAGGTTGTTGATACCACCGGACAAGGATCGATCGCTCTCGTGTTCACCAGTCCGGCGAGCCATTCAATCGACACCCGCCAGCTCTTCTTCGAGGCGGACGCGGCCGAGCGCGTAGACGCAACGGCAAACGAGCAAACCCTTGTCTTCGAAGCTCGACTGGGTGCGGGTGTACTCCGTCAGACATACACGTTCAAGCCCAAGACGTATGAGGTCGGACTCCGGATTGAGACGGAGAATCCGCAAGCCTTTTCGACCGATCAAGGCTATGATATTCTCTGGGACGGAGGTGTCCCCTTCGCCGAGGACGATCGCAAGTCGGAGGGTACACGTGCAGGCGCGTTTGCACGCAGTGGTGGGGAGGTCGAGGAGATCAACCTGAATTCGGATGCCTACGAGGAGAAGTCTTTCCGTGGACGGGTTGACTGGGTTGCGGTCAAGAACCAATACTTCACGGCAGCGATTATTCCCACCACGGAATCGGAAGGCGCTGAGCTTATTGGTGAGCGGACGGCGGAGCCGGAGGACCCGGCGTTCTGGGAGGACTACGAGATAAGTCTCCAGATGCCTCCCACCACGGAGGCGGACGAATTCCGGCTTTACATCGGTCCGATGGAATACTATCGCCTGTCGCGGTATGACCTCGGTCTGTATGGGATGGTCGACTACGGGTACGACCTCTTCGAGTGGATGACGAGGCCGCTTGCGAAGTTTGTCTTCATTCCCATCTTCAACTTCCTCGGCAAATGGTTGCCGAACTACGGCATCGTGATCGTCGTGCTCGCGATTCTGATGAAGATCGTGCTGTACCCGCTTACGAAGGCTTCGTACCGCAGTATGGCAAAGATGCGTGACCTGCAGCCGCAGATGGAGGCGATCAAGGAGAAGCACTCCGAGAATCCGCAGAAGCAGCAGGAGGCGATGATGAAGATGTACAAGGAGACGGGAGTCAACCCGCTCGGCGGTTGTCTTCCGATGCTCCTGCAGTACCCGGTCATCATTGCGCTGTGGCAGTTCCTCCCGCAGTCGATCGAGATTCGGCAGAAGGGCTTTCTGTGGGCGGCCGACCTGTCCGCGCCGGATAAGATTCTGCAGCTTCCCTTTGAGATTCCGCTCTACGGCGATTTCGTCGCCGGTTTTACCCTGCTGATGGGTCTCTCGATGGTCGTGCAGATGCGTATTCAGATGGCGTCGACGCCGTCCACTCCGCAAACGAAGATCTTCACCTATGTGATGCCCGTGATGATCTTCGCGATTTTCAACCGATTTGCCTCAGGCTTGAGCTTGTATTATCTCTGCTATAACGTCTTTACGGCCATCCAGCAGAAGTTCATCAACAAGTCGATCGAGCGGGAAAAAGAGGCGGCTAGTAACGGGCAGGGCACCAAGCGCGATGCCAGGAAGGCAGCAAAGAAAGGTGCCAAGAAAGGCAGCTCCGGTGGCAAACGGTCGGCCGGCAAGCAACGCATCCGCAAGTAGGCTTCTCGCCCCTAAAGCAGGACCGAGGACGGCTCTCGACCATGTCTGGTGCCCCGGGAGATACAATCGCAGCCATCGCCACCGCACGCGGCCGCGCCGCACTGGCGGTCATCCGCCTCTCCGGTCCCGATGCGGTGAGAATCGCCGCGTCGCGATTCGCAGGAAAGGACCTCACGTCGGTCGATCCACAGACCATGCACTTCGGCCGGTTTGTGTCGGAGGACGGTATCGAAGTAGACCAGGTGGTGGCCTCCGTTTTTCGTGCGCCCCGGTCGGCGACGGGTGAGGATCTCGTCGAGTTCTCCTGCCATGGTGGCGATTTCGCCCCGCGGCTTGTGCTGGGCGAGCTGGTAGGCGCGGGCGCCCGCATGGCCGAGCCGGGCGAGTTCACCCTGAGGGGGTTCCTGAACGGCAAGCTGGATCTTGCGCAGGCAGAGGCCGTGGCCGACCTGATTCATGCCTCTTCCACCCTCGCCCACCGAACCGCTGTCTCGCAGCTGGAGGGCCGGTACTCGGAGGTGCTGTCGTTCTTGCGATCGGAGCTGTTGGAGTTATGCGCCTTCGTTGAACTGGAGCTCGACTTCTCTGAGGAGGACGTCGAGTTTGCGGATCGGGATCGCATGTCGGGTCTTCTGTCGCGCGTCGAGGAGTTTGCGACCTCGCTTCTGGAGTCGTACCGAACGGGCGCGATGATTCGAGACGGTATCCGCGTCGTAATTGCGGGCAGGCCCAACGCCGGAAAGTCGACATTGTTGAATGCGCTCCTTGGCCGCGACCGCGCGATCGTTAGCGATACGCCCGGAACGACTCGAGACGAGATCGAGGCCGAGCTGGAGATCGAGGGCCTGCTGTTTCGTTTCGTCGACACTGCAGGTCTCCGTGAGGCCGCCGACCTCATCGAGGCGGAAGGCGTGCGGCGAGCGCACTCGAGTATCTCCGGAAGCGATGTCCTCCTTTACGTGTACGACCTACACCAGGGGATCGACCTCGAAGAAAGCAGGTTTCTCTTGCGTACGTGGGCAGAGAATCCGGCCACGCCAGTGGTCGTCGTCGGCAACAAGGCGGATCTCGACTCCGAACTGTCGGAATTGCCGGAGGACCTAAGGCACCTGCCATCCGTTCAAGTGTCCGCTCTCCAGGGGTTGACCCGCTCAGAGGAGACCGCAGAAATCGTGCGACTTCTGATCGACGTCGTCGGTCGTGATCTAAGCGATGCTGTTGCGTCGCCGGTGGTCGTCAACGAGCGCCACAGACGGCACCTCGAGAAAGTAGTCAATACCGTTCGGTCGGCGACGGCGTCGGTCGAGTCAGGCGTGACCGGCGATGTTTTGGCGATAGACCTGCGCACTGCGCTGCAGGAATTGGGAGCGATCACGGGCGAGATCACCAACGAAGACGTGCTGGACCAGATCTTCTCTCGCTTCTGCATTGGAAAGTGATGCCGACAGACTACTTCACATATGACGTTATCGTGGTAGGCGGCGGTCACGCTGGATCCGAGGCGGCTGCGGCTGCAGCCAACATGGGTGCGCGAACGCTACTGATAACCATGAACCTCCAGGCCATCGGCCAGATGTCGTGCAACCCGGCCATCGGCGGGATCGGCAAGGGGCAGATTGCGCGCGAGATCGACGCGCTGGGCGGATTGATGGGGCAGGTCACCGATCGAGCGGGGCTCCAGTTTCGGATGCTCAATCAGAAGAAAGGTCCTGCAGTCTGGAGCCCGCGCGCGCAATGCGACCGGATGATGTATGCCGGTGCCGTCAGGGAGACGCTGGAGAACACCCCGAATCTGTTTATGCGATCGGATATGGTGACTGAGGTCGTCGTAGAGGACGGTCGGGTTCGCGGCGTTGTAACCCAGCTTGGAAGACGTTTTGACGCGGCCGCGGTGATCCTGACGAGCGGCACGTTCATGAACGGCGTCATTCACATCGGAGATCGCAACTATGGCGGTGGCCGGATGGGAGAGCGTGCATCGACGGGACTTACCGCCTGCCTGGAGG
>JAHHLP010000189.1 GCA_018679295.1 Rhodothermia bacterium | reverse complement strand
CCAAGGCCCTCGGCATACATGAAACCAAGAAGGTGCTGCGCTTTGGGGTGTCCAGGTGTGGCCAAGGGCTGCAGGTAGCGCAAGGATTTCGTGTAGTCGTGATCCTCGAAAGCCAGCTTTGCGATTTCATACTCAACATTGCTCATGGTCTTCTCCATGGTGTGTGCGACAGTCTCTTGTCGGTCGCGACCTTGGCAGCCTCGGCGTCCTCGGCGGCCTGGGATAGCTCACAGTTCATCAACTGCCGACGCCACGGGCGGCAGCCAGTTCCTCGCGAATGAGCGCGGCGAGATCCGCCCGCGATCGTGCGCCCGTTACCATCCGCTTGCCGATGATGAAGGTCGGCGTAAGAACCGACACCGCGCCAAGTCCACGAGAATAGGCCAGGGTGCGGGGCCGCGACCCACACAGCAGGCCGGCCGTTCCGAGCACGCCCAGGAACAAGTAGAACAACAGTCCTATATAGGCGACCGGAACATCAAGCTGCGTGGCAAAACCCGAGGCGTTGACCGCATCGCAATTGAAGTAACCACCGAGGTTACAGGCCGTACCCGCGTCGGGGCGACTCAACAGAGAGAAGTGAATCCAGACAAGCCACGTCGACAACACCGCTCCCGCTACTGCAAGCCCTCTTACGGCAGCGATCCGTCCCCTGAAGGGGCCCGCGGGGCCTCGTACCGCGCTCTCCTTTCTCTTGCTTGGCCGCTTTGCTTTACTCATGGCATCGTTCGACCTAGACCGCGTCCGTGCCGCGCTGGCCCGTACGGATCTTGACGGCCTCGAACACCTCAGACACGAAGATCTTTCCATCTCCGCATCGACCCGTGCGGGCTACGCGAGCGATCGTGCCCACCACGATGTCGAGGAATTCGTCGGGGACGACGATTTCGAGCTTCGCTTTGGGTACAAACATGGGACCCGCCTCGTTTTGAGGTTCGTCGGGATCACCGGCATGCGGCTTTCCGCAACCGATGACTTCCGAGACGGTGACGCCCGGAAGTCCCTTGAGCTGTCGCAGAGCATCGAGGACCTTTTCTTTCATAAACGGCTGCACGATAGCTTTGACTTCTTTCATGGACGTGCTCCTAAAGCTCGACATCGACACGCTTGGCAGCGAATCGGCTGTAGAGCGTCGGCAGGACCAGCAAGGTCAACAACGTGGAGGTCACGAGACCCCCGATGACGACCGTCGCGAGGGGCCTTTGAACTTCTGCGCCGGCGCTAGTCGCAAGCGCCATCGGGATGAAACCGAACGAGGCGACCATTGCCGTCATCAGCACGGGCCGTAGCCGGATCCGTGCACCCTCCGCGGCCGCGTGGTCCGGGTCGAGGCCCTCCGAACGCTTCTGCTCCACATAGGAGATCAGCACGACACCATTGAGGACGGCGACGCCGAAGAGGGCGATGAACCCAACCCCTGCCGATATCGAGAACGGGTAGCCTCGAAGCGCCAGCGCGACGAGCCCGCCGGTGATCGCGAGCGGGACGTTGAAGTAGATCAGCGTCGCCAGGCGGGCTGACGAAAACGTCGAGTACAGCAGCACGAAGATCAGCAGCAATGCCAACGGCACGAGGACCGCCAGGCGAGCCGATGCGGCCTGGAGGTTCTCGAACTGGCCGCCCCAGTCCACGGTCCAACCGGGTGGGATATCCACGTTGCTCTCAACGACCTGCTGAGCCTCGGCAACGAAGGAAGCAAGATCGCGCCCCCGGACATTGGCCTCAACGTTGATCCGGCGACTGATCTTGTCCCGGCTGATCTGAGCCGGGCCGTCTTCCACCGTGATCTCGGCCAGCTGAGACAGCGGAATCAGACGACGCGCGCCCCCGGGCATCACCGGCGGGCCGGCCACGCGGAGATCGCGGATACGCTCGAGGTCCTGCCGAACGGTGTCCGAGAAACGGAGTTGCAGGGCAAAGCGCTTCTGACCTTCCAGGACGACCCCTGCGCCCTTCCCGCCGACCGTCTCGATGACGTCGAGCACGTCTTGCGCATTAATCCCATACCGGGCCACGGCCTCACGATCGACTTTGACTCGAAGCACGGGCAGGCCAACGGTCTGCTCCGCTTTGACGTCGGCTGCCCCAGGAACGCCCTGAAGTGCGCGGACGACCTCGTCGGCCGTTTCCTTCAGCAGCACGATATCGTCGCCGTAGATGTGGACGGCGATATCCGAACGCACGCCGGAGATCAGTTCCGCAACGCGCAGCTCGATCGGCTGGGAGAAACTGACGATCGCCCCAGGCACGTGCGATTCCATGGTCTCGCTGATCGCCTGGATGAGGTCTTCCTTGCTTTTGAAGCGCCACTCCTTCCTGGGCTGCAGGATGATGTAGGTATCTGAGATCTCGACCCCCATCGGATCGGTGGCAATCTCAGCCCTGCCGGTCCGGGACACGACCGTCACCACCTCCTCCGGGAACTCCTCGAGGAGGACCTGTTCGGCTACGGTACTGATCTCATTG
>JAHHLP010000549.1 GCA_018679295.1 Rhodothermia bacterium | reverse complement strand
AGGATTATCTCGGCCCGCGGGCCTCGATCAGTCGCGGGATCATCGGTAGCGGCAGGGCAACAGACGTGGTGGCCGCTCGTGTCGAACCTACGGTTCTCGTCCTACCCGGTCTGCCTTTGCGGCTTCGGAAACGAGAAGAGGGACACCTCATTGCTGAAGTGTCCCTCTCGTTCTGCTCCCCGGGTAGGACTCGAACCTACAACCCTGCGGTTAACAGCCGCATGCTCTACCATTGAGCTACCGAGGATCGCTTGCCGGCGGCGGAAAACACGACGGCCGTCGGCTTTGTTCCATCGTCAGCGATTGGATGGAGCATTGAAAATACATCGACCGGTGCCTCGGCTCCAAGTGCTTGACGCATTCTTGAAGCGCCCGGATCCGATCCTCATCGCGTACGACCGCAAGGCTCTCTGCTAGCGCACAACCCGCTTCGGGCGGTGCATCCGGGCCTCGGCGTCGGTAGCAAGGCGCCGCTTGATGACGCGCATCTGGGCGTTGCCGCGATTCGGAAGCTTGTTGAGCTTCTGACGCTGAATGCGTCTCTTGCTAAGGGCAATCTCGCGCTTGGTGCCGACGATCGTCTGGACACCAGGTTGCGTCCGGGCGCCCAGCTTGGACCGCTGCTTGAGGCGTCGCAGCGCCTGTGTCTGCTTGGTTCTGGCTTTCCGCGCCCGCAGCGTCTGGCTTCGCTTGCGCATCTGCTGCTGGTTGCGTTGAATGCTGGCGGTGCGGTTTGCCGTCGCCCGAGTAAATACATCTGAACGGTTGACCCGGGTAAGCGTTTGAGCTTCCACCGGCATCACGGAGAGCATCACGACCGCGAGCGAGATAGCGGGAATCAGTCGTTTCATGATCCAGTATTGGTTTGAGAACGATATTTGAAGGCGAAGGATGAGTGCCTTGACCCGCGTAGCTGGTCGCAGTATCTGTTTAACGGAGAGAAAAATTTTTTTGGAGCCCCAATGCCCTTGATGGCCCAAACGCCCCGAATACCGACGTCCAGACTGCGCCGAACCGCCTTTCTGCTTGGCGCGATCATATTCTTGATCACCGGCTGCGACCAGTCGCCGGAGTCGCTGGACGAGTCGACATGGGAGACCATCCAGGCAAAGGTCCTCGAGCCGAACTGCACCGGGTGCCACGCGGCGGGGACGGACTTCGCCCGGCAATCAGACCTCGTGCTGACGGCCGACGTCGCCTACGACCAACTGGTTGACGTCCCACCGAGGAATGCGGCGGCCAAAGCCGATGGCCTCGTACGCATAAGCAGCGAAGGGCTGGCCGGCCTCGACAAGAGCTTTCTGTGGGAGAAGATCAACGCGCGGGAGCGCGAACATTTTCTGTCGGATCATCCTGAGTACGGGAGTTTCATGCCGCTCGGGGCGCCGCCTCTCGCAAATGGTGAGATCGAGTTGATTCGGCGATGGATTGTAGCGGGTGCGCCGCGCGACGTTCAGGTGACCGACCCAGAGCCGCTGCTCGCAGACAAGACGCGCTTTGAAGAGGCGCAAGAGTTCATCCCGCTGTCAGCGCCCTCGAAAGGTCTCGCGATTAGGCTGGGGCCGTTCGAGGTCGCGCCGAATTTCGAGCGCGAGTTCTTCTACTACGAACCGGCTTCGGGCACTCAGGGCTTACTCGTCGAGCGCGTTGAGATATCGATGCGGCCCGGAAGCCACCATTTCATCCTGTATACGCATGCCGATGACATGCCGACAGCTCTTCAGCCTTCAGCGCACGATTACAGAGACATCCGTACGCCCGGCGGGGCGCTCGACTTCGATGTGATACGAGTGATGGAGCACCACATCTTTTTTGCCGGTACGCAGTGGCCTTCGATGGACTACCGGTTTCCTCCCGGCGTAGCCCTCAGGCTTCCGGCCGGCAAAGGCCTCGACCTCAACTCACACTATGTCAACCGGTCGAACGATCCGATTACCGGCGAGGTGCACGTCAATCTGCACACCGTTGACCCGGGAGAGGCCCAGCGTGTGGCGGAAGTGCTCTTCCTCAACAACCTCAACATCTCGCTCCCGCCTCAACAGACCACGACGCTCACTCGAACGTATCGGTTCACGGATCGACGCGAAGTGTTCATGCTATTCTCGCACGCGCACCAGCACATGCAGGAGTTCCGAGTTTACGTCGATGGTGGGACGCGCTCGGGTGAGCTTGTGTACATCGCGTACGATTGGGAGCATCCGCCGATTGCCGAAATCGATCCCCCCCTTGTACTGGAGCCAGGCGAAGGACTGCGCCTTGAGGCCACTTACAACAACTGGACGGATAGGACCCTGACGTTCGGGCTGCGTAGCGAAGATGAGATGATGATCTTGTTCGGTTACTACCTGTCCGGATGATTCTCCTGTCCGGCGACTTGCATCGAGGCAGATTAGCCGTAGCCTCATGGATGCTCTCGTCCTGTCGGCCAACTTTCTGCGAATCGTTGGAGATGGCACTTTGGCGTTGTGCGGTGAGTCAATCGGATGGGCGGGAATGACGCCACGGGATGCCGGGTCTAATCATCAGTTCATTACCCGAGAACAGAACATTGTGCAGAGATATGAAAGGCCTATTTGATTCACCTTTTCGCGGCATCGTCCAATCGCTTGTAGTTGCGTTCGCTTTGATCGCAGTCAGCACAGGGATTGCGAACGCACAGGAAGAACCCCCGCCGCCGGCACCGCCCGCCGAGGTTGAGGCGCCGGCGAAGCCGAGGGGCCCGAAGGGACCGCCTCCTGTGGAATCGCGTCTCGAGCGGATGATGGACCGGTTGACCACCGACCTCGAGCTTTCTGAAGAACAGGCGACCCGCGTACGCGAGATACTTGAGGCGCGGATGACGAAGCAGCGGGAGCTTTTCGACGAACGCGGGGAGGAGGACCGCGCCGCGCGTCAGGAGATGCAGGCCGAGATGATGAAGCTGCGGGCAGAGGGTGACGCCGAGATCAAGGAGCTGCTTGATGACAAGCAATCCGCGAAGTACGACGAGGTCATGAAGGACCACGGTCCGCAGCGTGGCCGTCGTCGGGGAATGCGGGGCAGACGCGGGAGTTGACTGACTTCGGTATGGCCCCCAGGCAAGATATTGCCTCGGGGGCTCGTGCCGTTATCTCTGTTTCGGTCAGTGCGTGGCGCCGTCCGGTTTGACCCAGACGTTGTTCGCGACGTTGATATCCGAGTAGTACCCTTCCGGGTCGATCTCCACCTCGAGGACATCACCCGCCGGATAAGTAAGCGTGACGGTGACATTGTCGTCCAGCCAATGATCGACCGGGACGACCTGATCCTCCACACGGCCGTCCGCGTACTTAACCCGTACCGGCGCGGGCATGGGGGTTAGTCCGTAGTCTGCAATGGTGACCTCGATACCGCCGGCTGTCTGTTCTACCGACGCAACCGCCTGATCTAACACCCACGTCTCGTAGACCCACGAGCGGAAGAACCAGTCGAGTTCCGTGTCGAGCACGTCCTCGAACGTGTTGAACATGTCCCATGGAGATGGATGTTTGAAGGCCCAGCGTCGGGTGTACTCCTGCAGAGCCTCGTAGAACCGATCATCCCCGACAATCCCGCGCAGAGCGTGGAAAGTGATTCCCGGCTTAGCATAGTGGGCGACGTTGCGCGCGAATGGGCTGCGATACGAGTCGGCGTGTTTCATCGACGGCTCTTCAATTTCGCTGCGAGCGATGATCAAATACATCTGCTGTTCAGAAGGCCAGATGGGGGTCTCCCAGTACAGTTCCTCGCCGTCGTTTTCGTTGAAGGTCACCATGCCCTCGTCCATCCACGTGTACGCCTTCTCGTCCTGGCCGACGATCATTGGAAACCACATGTGCGCCAGCTCATGGATGGTCACGCTCATGAGCGTGCGCTCGTTTCGGTTGCCGCCGATCAGAGTGATCATCGGGTACTCCATTCCGCCCCCGATGATGCCTTCCACGGAGGTCATCTGCGGATAGGGGTAGGGCATCACCGTCTGTGACAAGAACTCGATCGAAAACGCGGAATACTTGACGGCTTGGTCCCACGTCCGTGCGTCGGGGCGATAGAGCGTATGGATCATGGCATAGTCGGATTCGCCATCCGAGTCGATGTCGCCGACCTCGGCACGCCATGCGTCCCAGACGTAGCTGGCTGATGTCCCGAAGGCGAAGTCCCGGACGTTCTCGGCAGTGAAACGCCACGTCAGGGCCCCGGTGGGGCTGTCGGCGGTCGATCGGCCCGCACCGCGATCATCTGCGGTGACGACGCGCACCGCGCTGTCGGCAGTGGCAACAGACGCGAGTCGGCTTCGGGTCTGTTCTGTTAGAACTGCGTAGTCGTTCTGCAACTCGCCGGTTGCTCCGACCAGCCACCCTTCGGGCACCGTGATCGAAACGTCGTAGTCGGCATAGCCCATGTAGAACTCGCCTTCGCCTGCGTATGGGTCCATGTCCCATCCCTTAAGGTCGTCGTAGACGGCGACCTGGGGATACCAGTATCCGAGGTAGTACACCTCTCCGTCCTGCCCCATTCGGGGAGCACCGCGTTCAGGTACTTCGAAACTCCAGGACATGTTGAGTCGTGCCGATTCTCCCGGCGCTACTCCTTCCGGCACCTGGATCGTCATCTTTGTTCCGCGAATCGAATAGGAGGTGCCAACCGGGCCGGGCTGCCTTCTCCAGACGCTGACCGGTCTGGCTTCGACCAGATCCGTTCCGTTCAGCGCGACCTGCGAGACGTGCATGCCGCCGGTGACCTGAACCTCTTCCGACCGGACGACTCCCTCTGAGTGGAGATTCTGATATAGGTTGACGACGATGCGTCGCAGCGTGTCGGGCGAGTTATTGTGGTAGATGACCTCTTCGGATCCCCGCAGTGTAATCGACCACGGCGAGAGGGTGGCGTTGATTCGATACTCCGCAGTGTTCGTCCAGTATTCGGGGCCCGGCTCACCGGTGGGGGTTCGCGTACCCGCCTCGACGGCGCTTAGAAACTGAGGCGCTGGAAAGGTCGGATAGGGGATGGGTCTGTTGTCTTGTGCCGCCGCCAACGGTATTTGAAGAAGGCTTACACTGACAGCAAAGACCGAAGCTGCGAATCCTGCCGAATTACCGGATATCCTCCGATTCGAACCGTAGCTGCACCGGGTTCGGACACGAATCCATTCAACCGGCTTGCGAGTGAGGGACTTGCGCTTGAGATCGTTCATTTGCCATAACCTCAACAAATACATGTTCTACCGCTTCGAGCTGCCGACGGCACGTGCGAGTGACCCGCAAGATTCGAATGTAATCGACCACCAAGCTCTGAAGCAGAAAGGGGAATTATCGAAGGCGGGAATCAAAAATAGAGTCTTGGCCGGATGATTCACATTGAAAGTTCAAATAACATCGTTGGACACTTCGGCTGTGGATCGAAGCTTGACCTTTAGGCTGCAGAGTTGCGCTGAGGCTATCGGAGATATGATCATAGATGCTCAAGCCATAGAACCGGGACGGACACTCCAGGCCGATGTCTGCATCATCGGCGCGGGGCCGGCCGGCCTAACCTTGGCCACGGAATTGGATCGCCATCCGATTCGCGTCGTCATTCTTGAGCGTGGGGGCAAGGCCGGTGGGCAGAAGCCGATAGAGTCGGTTGGGAATCAAGGGATCCCGTACCGTCTCGGTGAGTCTAGGCGCTATGGGATCGGCGGGACGGCATGGGCATGGGACGCGAATCTCGGTTCGGTGCGGAATGGGGCGCAATTGTTGCCCTATGATTACTACGATTTTCAATGCCGCCACTGGATTCCGCACAGTGGCTGGCCGTTCGGAATCGAGCACCTTACCGACTTTTATGAGCGTGCATATCGGATTTGTGGTCTCAGCCCGGATGAATTGCGTGCCTACGATCGTCTGAATGCAGGCCCCGACTCGGACATCGGTCTGGATGCTGATCAAATCACTCCGAGCGTCTCCAGTTATGTCTGTGGCGATGTTTTTACCCGTGACCTTGCTCACAAGGTTAGAAAGTCGCCTTCCATCGACATCATCTTCAATGCCATGGCTGTCGACCTCGAAAGTATCGGTGGCGGTCGGCACGTAACCCGTGTCAATGTCCTTTCGGTGGATGGACACCGCAGGTTCTCTGTGGAGGCAAAATCCTTTGTCCTGGCTGCCGGCGGAATCGAAAACCCGCGCATTCTTCTGGACTCCACCTCTGACGTTCCCAAAGGACTCGGTAACGACCGTGACTTGGTCGGCCGGTTTTTTATGGAGCATCCGAGAGGCGAGGCGGGCATTTTGATCCCAAGGTCGAAAATAATGGACCGGCTGCGCGCGTACGCGGTTCACACTGTTGACGGATATCCCATTCGTGTTCATCTGAACGTGAACGGTGACCTGCTTTCGCGGGAACACCTGCAGGCTTGCCGATTCGCCTTGTGGCCAACTTCCCCTGATTGGCTGGACGACGATCTGCGCGATCTGGCGGTTCGATGCCACAACTTGCATGAGAGCGGTGGACGCCCGATGTACGCCCTATCCTTCATGCTTGAGCAGGCACCCGATCGCTCCAATCGAATCATGCTGGCCAAGCAGAGTGGGAATCGTACTGCCGTGCCGACGCTTGATTGGCGTCTTGGGCCCTCAGACTATCGGTCACTCATCCGATGTGGGCAGTTGCTGCAGGAGGCTTTTGAGAGAGCAGGCGCCGGGAGCTTGTATCTTAGACCACACAGCGACGAGACCGGTGGATACGAAAGTTTGAAGTGGCGGGGTGATAGTTTTCCAATTCGCGGATCTCACCACCATATCGGAACCACCCGAATGCATGAGAGTGCTGATCAGGGTGTTGTGGATTCGTCCTGCCAGGTCCATGGAACCGACAATCTCTTTGTCGCCGGGTCGTCTGTTTTCCCCACGAGCAGTCACGCCAATCCGACGCTTACGATCGTTGCTTTGTCGCTACGGCTGGCGGACGAATTGAAAGACCAACTGCCCGGTTGACCTATTTCGATAGCCCGAGATCAAACAATACCAGCACATCGTTGTGGACCAGGCACTGGCTTCGGCGATAAATCAACCGATCAAGCTCGGGATATTCCTGGAACCACCAGAATGCGGGCCACCAGAATGCCAGGTAATCCACATCGGAATCAGCAACTTCGTTGAATTGACTGATCGCATCTTCCTGGCTCTCGGGAGCACTCCATTCGACGCCGTCTCTGAGGCAGAACGGTACTATCTGGCGGTCCGGTATCTCCTCTCCATGCCACTCCGAGTGGTTCACCAGTGCGATTTTGGAGCCGGGAGGAGTGTTGTCTTTCAACTGCGCCGCAACCTTCTCCCGATTTGCAAACCATCTGTTTTTGCGCAGGTGGTTAAGCCTGTCTTCCGCCGTTACGCACTTCTCCTTGAAATACGATTCTAAGCGATGGATTTTACCGGTCGCGTTGTCGGAATACTCGTCTGCGGACTTAAGCCACTTGAATGCGTCCAGTGCGTTTCGGAGTGGTTCAAGACGATCGCGAAGTAGTCTGTCGTCTATAAAGTTCGATACTTGAGAGTACTCTCTCGAGGATTGCGGTTTCACCGGTTCGTTCAGGAACTTACGCAGCTTTTCTAATTCGCCGTGCCACTCCCGACCTAGCTGGTCGCAGTCTATGATGTGGCGGTTCAGACCGGACGTCGCCTCGAATGAGGACCTCAAGTAGTAAATCCACAGGTACAGGCCCTTTTCGAACGAGCAGTTTAGGAAGTTTGGGGCCGACATTGAGACGGCTACGTCCAATGGGTTCCGAAGGCATATCAGGAAATGGGTCGGCTGCACGATACGTCTCCAGAAAGGCAGCGTCAGACTTGTGCGCGGATCCTTAAAACCCCAGAACGACGAATCGCCAAAATCGTCGGTGAGGGTTCTACGGCCGCGATCTATCAGCCCCGAAATTGAGTCCGTCAGCTCCCACGCGTTCGGCAATGGCGGGGGACTAGAGAAGTTGCCACCCATGCGTCGCAAAATCTCGACGTTTAGGTCATGGATTCCTCGGTGCTCCCACGTTCGCGTAGGATTATACGGTTGTTCAGGTCCCAGGCGTTCGTCGGGGCCCAGGTAGAGACCCAGCCGCTGAAGCGCACCTGCCACAAGTGAGGTGCGGCTCCGTGGAGGTCCAAGGATGCAAACGATGCGTGTTGCGTTAGTTGTGGCAACAGCTCCAGTCATCAAGCCGCAAACTGATTATGTGGAGTACGTCGAGACTTTATACCCGTCTCGTTACTCAGTTAATCGCGTCTCGGTGTTCGGGTTTAAGCGACAGACTTCACGGTTCGCCCTCGGCTCCGCGACCTCGGTTCTTAATCACGCGTCTGCTCTTGCCCGTACTCAGGCAATTGCGGTGTCCTGGCGACCGGCGAGCGTCTTCGTCACCGGCAGTCACGGTTGGGGCAAATGGTTGTCGTTTGGCCGTCTGGGTCCCTCCCGCGACTAGTCCGCCCAATACCGAGTGGTCAGCGCCATATTGATTTTTGTTCGCATTATTTGCGACGTCGCGATTGCACACATCGAAACACGAGGACACGTTTGCTCGAAGCGACCTGATCGAAGTTCGCCATTACTCTGGATGCGAAGTCCTTATAATGGTTCAGCCACCAGAACGCCGGCCACGCAAACACCAGATAGCTCACGCCGGCGTTGAGATGGTAGTCCAACCCGTTCAGTGCGTCGATGTCGTTTCCGGGATAACCCCAGTCTCCGCCGTCTCGAACAATCAGCGGCAACGCCTGTCTGTTTTGGAAGCTTATGTCGTTGCGCTCGAAAATATCCTCGTCGATGAGAATGAAGTCATTGCCGTCAGGAATCGCTAACCTGATTTCGCGCAGCGAGCGGGCAACCGCGGCCCGGTACTTGCTTCGGGAAATTGTTGCGGCGAAACGTCGTATGGACTTGCCGGCGATCGGAACATGGCCCAATGAATAACCAACGTCTCGCACGAGGCCGGCAGCGTTGGACCTAAGCCAGTGTCTTGTTGCGGCGATGCATCGAAGCCGATCTCGAGCCGGCAACGGAGCTCGCCTTATAGCAGCCCCGATCTCGTATGCGATCCTCCACGCAGGGAAGACAATGTTGCCGACGCGGGAAGGGTCGTACCATTCGATTGTTTCATGTGGACGGCGCCAGTTATAGACGCGTATTGATCTGTTACGGTGCTCCCGGTGGAGGAAAAGATACTCCTTTACTTCCGCGAATCGTCCGTGCAGCGCTAGCTCGGACAGGAACGGCACGTCGTGACCAGGATAGTTTCCGAGTAGCTTGGTCTTCTGAAGGACTTCCGACCGGATGATTCCCCATAGCGGAAATGTTTCCGTCGGCGCAAGGGCCTCAGCAAGGCGGACTTCCGGGCGATTCGACTCGAACCGTGCCCGCGAGGGCCAGTGGGCCACGAAGTGACCCTCGCCGTTAATCTGTTCAGTAAGTGGAAAAGCCAGCACAACTTCAGGGTGTCTCTCGAGTACGGCTGTGCACGCAAAGAAGAAGTCCGGTCGAATCTTGTCATCGTGTGCCGCAAACTTGAAGTATTTTCCCCGCGCTGTGGTTGCCACAAAGCTGTAGTTCGCTGCGGCCCCAATGTTGACGGGTTGTCGATAGTAGCGAACCCTCGCATCCTCCTGTGCAAACTTCTGAGCAATCTCCCCCGTGCGATCTGTGGACGCGTTGTCGGAAATGACAAGTTCGAAATCAGATAACGTCTGTGCCTGGATCGACAAAAGTGTCTCCTCCAGGTAGTTCTCTCCATTTCGAACTGGCAAGCCGACCGTTAACAGTGGGGCGCTTAGTGGCGACTTCATGGTCTCTCATCCACCTGGTTATTGGCTACGCGGAGGTTGAAAGCGATGAACAAATCCTTCTTGGATTGACGTTGAAACCTATTGGACAAATGGTCGAGGAACTCGGGGTACTTGTTCAGCCACCAGAACGCCGTCCACGCGAATACGATTGCGTCATGCTGGTCAGACTCGCAAAGCGGTTCGTATTCCAAGAACATTCAGAGCCTTGCAGAGACTGACTGTACCCGTTCTTCCCAGCCCGACACCGATTACCTTGAAATCAGTCATCTCGACAGTTTATTGGCCTCGTATATCTCAGGCGATCACCGGCTCCGGAATAGGGATGATGAAGCGGCCGCCGCGGTTCATGTATTCCTGTTGTTGATCCATGATCTCGTCTGCGAAGTTCCAAGCGAGGATCAGGACGTAGTCCGGCAAATCCTCCAGCAGTCGCGACGGGGCACAGATTGGGATCAGGTCTTGTCCGAAGAGTAGGCCTTGTTTGTACTCGTTGAGGTCTACTATGTATTCGATCTCGTGTCTCGTCAACCCGCAGTATGATGCCAGGGTATTGCCTTTTGCCGCTGCGCCGTACGCTGCCACTCTCGCTCCGGTGTTCCTTATTTCTCTAAGGAGGTTTCTGAGTCCTACCTTAACCTGCTGGACTCGCAGGACAAACCCCTGGAGAAGATCCTTCTGTTGACGGTTTGATTCGTATTCAAGAAGATCCAAGACTGAGTCGTCCACTGACTTGCGGTGTTCGGCGTAAAGCCGGACGGAGCCACCGTGAATAGAAATTCGTTCGACCCGATTTATGAATAACCCGTGCCGCTCGAATAGCGAGGCCAGCGACGTGATGGAGAAATAGCACAGATGTTGGTGGTACACCGTGTCGAATTCGACCTTGTCGAGCAGGTCAGGGAGGTACGGTACCTCCAGGACGGCGATGCCGTGAGGGGCGAGAACATGGGTGATCCCCGCGACAAATCCGTTCAGGTCGGCAACGTGAGCGAGGACGTTGTTAGCGAGAAATACAGACGCTTCGGCTTCGTCTCGTCTGAGTTGGAGGGCCAGCTCCTCGTCGAAGAACGTTTTCAGGGTTCTAACGCCGCGGCTGCGCGCCAGTTGTACGGGTGGGCCAGCCGGATCGATTCCCAGCACGGGAATTCCATTTTCGACGAAGTTCCGCAACATGCAGCCATCGTTACTCGCTGCCTCCACCACGAGAGACTTCCCGTCGAGGCCGCGAGTCTCGATGAGATGCCGCGCGCTTTGACGGAAGTGCCGAACCAGCGATGGTGAGACAGAAGAGAAGTAGGGATACGCGTCATCGAAGAGCAGATGCGGCGGAACAGTTTCCTTGATTTGTACAAGGGTGCAGTCATTGCACACTGTCAGTGTGAGTGGAACGAGCGGGACCTCATCGTGAGCCTTTGTCGGAGCGGTAAGTCGATCTGACAGGGGCGTTTGTCCATACTCGAGAACGGTCGTCAGGTTGAGAGATTGGCAAGAGCGGCAGAACCTCTCCTCGTTGTACACAGTCATGAAATGACCCACGTTTCTTATGAGTTGCAGCGGTCGTCTTGCCAGCGAAGCGATTTAGTAAGGCGACCGGATTCTATGAGTTGCCGGATGTGGCGGACGCGGTTGAAGCGAGGGCCCTCAAAATCATCTAATTCGAGGCCGTTGGAACTAATGGTCTCGACAAGCTCCCTCACTCCAAAGGCAACATTCCGTTTTGCCCTGGCGTCGGGCAGGGTGCGTGACATTCTCTCGGTAGAGACACGGTAGTTGCGGGTGTCCGCCCCCGCCTGATTTGAGAACTCTACCGAGGTGTTCGGGATAGCGCGTGAGACCAGCTCGGCAATGTCGAGAACACGATAATTTTCGTTTGTGTCACCAACATTAAAAATTGCGTTGTGGACTTTCTCCATTGGGGCGTCGAGTACTGCCACGATGGCGCGACTGATGTCTTCGATATGAACGAGCGGCCTCCATGACTGCCCATCACTCTTGAGAAATACACGTCGTGTCGTCAATGCCCATGCGACGAGGTTGTTGACAACAAGATCGAACCGGATCCTCGGGGAGGCGCCGTAGGCCGTGGCATTTCGCAAGATGGTCGGGCTGAATCGGTCCGTGCTCAAACTTAGGAGCGCTTTTTCGGCAAGGACCTTTGACGTTCCATAGTGTGTGACCGGATTCAGCGGTGCCGCTTCGGTCAGCAGGTCACTTCCGGCTGCGCCATACGTGCTGCAGGAGGACGAGAACACAAAGCGTCTTACTCCTGCGTCTCTAGCCAGCGCCGCCAATCGCGCGGTGGCAGCGGTGTTTATCTCGTACGTAACATCGGGACTTATTTCTCCGAGCGGATCGTTTGAAAGCCCGGCCAAATGGACGACTGCGTCCACGTTGTGAAAGTCGGCAATTTCGGCATCTCGGATGTCTTTCCTGCTCTCAGGAACATCCAACTCAAGACGACCAAAGGTGGAGTCGCGATATAGATCGGAATCCATTCCGAGCACGTGATATCCATGACGGAGCATGAGTGGAACAAGAATGCATCCAATGTAGCCACGATGTCCGGTGACAAGTACGTGCATCGGGGCTCACCACACACGCCACGGAGCGTTCCCGGACTCCCACAACTCCTCGAGTATTCTCTTTTCTCTGATCGTATCCATGCACTGCCAGAAGGCCGTGTGCCTGTAGGCCATCAGTTGGCCGTCGCTGGCAAGGTTTTCGAGAGGAGCGTGCTCCCACATTACGTCCCCGTCTATATACTCAAAAACACCCGGTTCCAGCACAAAAAAGGCACCATTGATCCAACCTTCCGAAAGCTGCGGTTTCTCAGAAAAGGACATTATCTCGTTCTGGTGTGACACGGTTATGTGGCCGTAGCGGGCTGGGGGCCGGACGATGGTCATTGTAGCCAGGCGTCCGTGAGACCGATGGAATTCCAGGAGTCTGGATAGGTTTACGTCTGAGACTCCGTCGCCCCAGGTCATCATGAACGTTTCTCCGCCGACGTACGACTCAAGCTTTTTCAGCCTGCCGCCGGTTCGAGTCTTGAGACCCGTATCCACGACGTGAACCGTCCAGTCCGGTGCTTCCGTACTGTTTGTCGCCAGCTCGCCCGATCGAATATTCACCGTGATACTCTGATGCAACGTCGCGAAGTCGATGATGTATCGCTTTATTACCTCACCTTTGTATCCGACAGCGATTACGAATTCGTTAATTCCGTAATGGTAATAGTGCATCATGATGTGCCACAAAATCGGTTTGTCGCCGATTGTCACCATGGGCTTAGGCTTCCAGTCTGTTTCCTCTGAAAGCCGCGACCCTCGTCCGCCTGCGAGAATGACGACCTTCATTTGTGCGACGCCAGTTGAGTTACAAGGAGTGCCGGGTCATCTGCAACGGTGACTATCGTCGGCTTTCGGATCAGCGAGTCACACGCCGCTTTGATCTCGTTCTCGTAGACCGGGTTCATCACCACGACGATATCCGTCGGATTTGATTTGAGCAAGTCAGGTGAAACAATTTCATGTCCGCAACCTGCCAGGAATGTGCCGCTTCGATACGGATTTATGTCTACGCCGAAAACGATCTGGTCCGTGATGCCGAGGGTCGTCAGGAATCCTACGGCCTTTGATCCGGCGCCCCAAATAGCGGTTGTTTTGCCTGCGGACTTCAGACCGTCCAGCAAAGCCCTCCAATGTGATTTTAGAGTAACGGCTGCCTGACTGAATTTCTCTATTTCCGTAAAGAGGTCTTCCAGTTCACGTTCGCTGTCCTCAGCCGTGGCT
>JAHHLP010000547.1 GCA_018679295.1 Rhodothermia bacterium | reverse complement strand
GCCGAGCACAAACCCGTCGGAATCTCCACCGATAACAGCGTGAGCTTTGGCAAAGATGCCGATTGACCCGAGGTTGTATTCGACGACTCCGCCAGCATTGACGCCGATATCCGTTCCGGACGTTTCGAAGTCAAAACCCGGTGACTCAGGCGCGTCGAAGGACCATCGCAAGATGTTCAATCCGGCAATAGCGAAAACCTGGGGGCCGCCGTTGGCACCGCTTACAACAGGGTAGCGTCCATTGAGGTCGACAGTCCAGATGGTCAGATTCTCATCGAACTCATCGGATACCAGGTAATACGTAAAATCGCCTCCCGCTTGAACCAGTCCGGCGACGGAGACATACGCACCTGCTGCAATTCCGGGATCCTCAACATGCGTTGAATATGCGGGGCCTAGGTAGACGTTGACACCAGCTTGCGCGTTTGACATGGTGGGGCCAAATAGCAAGAAGAGAGCAATTGCACAGAAGAGAGCTTTCATCGCGACCTCTAACAACTGGGTGAGTTAGAACACTAGGATTTTGCGAAGCATACCCTGCGCCACGGACACTTTCAAGCCAACCGGAGTCGCTGACCAAAAAACACTCGTGCGTCTTATCAACGTGGTGGCCGGCGCAGGGGTGGACGGAGTGCGAGCCTCACTCCTCACGAATAACAGACTTTAGTTTCTCAAACATCTCATCCGGGACCTGCTCGATTCCATGAGCATCTTTCGCGTGTTCGGCGGCCATCGTTAGCAGTTCTTCCTTGTTTTCTGCTTGGAGAACTCCGTCGCAGTCGAAACCGAGGTCCTTGCAGTGAATGGTCATTGTCATTGGGGCACCATCTCGAAGGGGTGAGTATTCTGGGACAAGTCGAAAGAATGGAAGATTTCTGACAACTGCAATTAGTTCGACGCCTCCGCCAAGTTGAGCTACTTCCTGATTCTGGGTCCTTTTCTCGGGGCTGCGGGCTAATCCAGCCACGTTGTTCACATTCATTACGGCTTGGCCGAGCGGCCCCCTCGGCAATTGTCGCCCTCTGAACCGTCGATTTGGTAGCTCGACTGGTCGTTATTAATGGGCCAACTGTGGGATCTGTTGGGCAGTGTTTGTCCGAGATTGAGGACGAAGTGACAAACAGTGTGGCCTGATGGCAGTCCGAATCAGCTGTTGTCACAGCTTTTGTGTGGACAACTTGTGAAGTCAGCCCGGTCGGAACATGCTTTGTCGGTAGGCGGGTCGGTCACGCAGAGTGATCCGATCGATGTCACGATTCGCCACCTGAACTTCGGCTAGCCGACAGCTCGGGCAACTACGGGACATCGGACGCATGTCGCACATAAACTACGGAGGTACCGCAGCAAAAAATGAATATGCTTCGGAACACAATAACAACAGTCGTGCTTGGCCTAATGGCCTTCGGCACGACTTACGCGCAGGATGCCATCAGTCTACCAGACAACGCTAAAGCCGGCGAGTGCTACGCTAGAGTAGCAACACCGCCTCAGTTTAAAACCGAGTCGGAGCGGGTGCTCAAGCGTGACGCAAGTTTCCGCATTGAGGTCACGCCGGCTACGTTCAACACGGTGACAGAGCGCGTGCTCGTTAAGGAAGGTGGGGAGAAGATCATTCTCGTCGACGAGTCCGGCAATCCGCTCAAAGGCAACGTCAAGCCCGTCGTTCGGACGCTGTCCGACGGCACCGTTGAAGTGAGCCCGACCGGATACAAGACGGTTACCGAACGCGTGCTGGTTCAGGATTCGTACGAGACGATTGAAGAAGTCTCGCCCGCGATCTACGAGACTGTCACCGAGAGAATGATGGTTTCGCCCGCACGGACCGAGTGGAAGCCGAGTAACGGACGGATCTACGGCAATGCGGTTGCAGACGGATCCGGTGAGTTGATTACGAAGTCGGACTCCAAGACGGGCGAGGTCATGTGCCTGGTTGAGATTCCTGCCGAGTATAAGACGGTTACCAAGCGCGTGCTGAAAGAGCCTGCGAAGACGCGGACGGTCACGGTGCCGGCTGAATACAAGACGGTCACCAAGCAGATCCCGACGAAAGTGTACACGAAGACGGTTTCGACGCCGCCGGCCTATGACACTGTATCGCGAAAGGTAGTCGATCGCGAGGCTTCGGAGCGCCGCATCGAGATCCCGGCCGAGTATGAAACGGTCACGCGACGAGTCAAGGTCGCCGACGGCGAGGTGAAGTGGATGCCGGTTCTGTGTGAGCAGAACGTCACCCGATCCACCGTGATGGACCTGCAGAGGGCACTGAAGGCGAAGGGCTACAACCCTGGCACCGTTGACGGTGCACTTGGCCAAGGCACGATGGATGCCGTCCTGAAGTACCAGCGTGCGGAGGGTCTCGCCACCGGCGAACTCACCCTTCAGACGCTGAACAAGCTTGGAGTGAGCCTGTAGCGCCAAACTTCGAGTTGGTCACGAGACGGGTCCTGGTATGCTACCAGGGCCCGTTTCTTTTTTGTGGCCGGTGGCTAATAGCGACTCCCGTTTGAGGTGTTCGGATTCGGTGACAAAGATGGACACGGATTCCGAACATCTGCACCCAGCTGGGGTGTACGCTGTTCAGGGACTCGGAAGCGTCTCCTCGTCGGATACGAGCGAGTCTTGAGCAAGAGATCGCTACGTCCTGGTCAGGACCCTGCGCCCGGATCAGGACCCTGCGCCCGGATCAGGACCCCACGCCCGGATCAGGACCCCACGCCCCGATCAGGACCCTACGCCCGGATGCAACCGCATCTCCTCGCCGATCTTGCTCAGGCAATTCAACGGTTTAAAAAATCCGGACTGCGATCCGTGTTCATTGATCAAAGTGCCCTGGATGATTCCCACGATCTTGCCTGAGTTGGCCTCGACAATCGGGGACCCGGAAGTTCCCTGTTCGAAGGGCTGATCAATCTGGACGATCAGGTTTCCTGGGCATTCCCCGATTCCCGACGACGTCGGTGGATCTCCGATCCACGCATATCCGATCACTGTTCCTTCCTTCCTGACGAGCTCACCATCAAACTTGCGAATCCAGAAGAGATGATCTCCTGGCTCGAGTGCGACATTGACGTCGAGCGCTACGTCATTACACTCAGACTCGCACAGCTCTGGGGGCAGGTCGAAGACGGCGACATCCTCGGTCGGATCGCCGAAGACAGGGTTGAGGATAACGCCGTCAACGAAACTGGTTCTCCGTACAACACCGTCGTTTTCGGACGGCTCAAGATTATGGTTGACCGTCAGATATCGTGAGCCAGCGACGAAGCCGCTGCCGTCGTTGTGTTCGATGCGGCCGTCTGAATACTCAGTGACAGTAGAGATTGGCCGAATTATTCTGATCAGCATGTCGGAGTCGACGCGATCCGCGGTTGACGCGGCCACCGCTATCGTGGTCGGTATTCGACTCGAGAGCGGCACCGGCTCGGCAAACATAATGAGTGCTGCCACGAGCAGGGACAGTTGTTGCGGAGTGGGAAGCATACGGATCTCTCAAAGCTCCGGACTTCTTGGGTACGACATGCTTCTGCCGACTGCGGACCAAGCACGTACGATGAAATATCGGCGTACCGGGCGCAACGGTTAAAGGCCTTCTTGCGCTCGACCCCAACTTGATGATTCAATTACTCAGCCGTTTTCTCGCTTTCCCAGTATCGTGATGCTTGCTTTTTCCGTTGAAATAGTTGATTGATTGATCTCGCTGTCAACAGATCTGGAGGAACTCATGGTATCCGTCATTGGCCTTTGGCTGCCCATTCTGGTGGCGGCCGCTCTGGTGTTCGTCGCGAGCTCGATCATTCACATGGTCCTCGGCTATCACCGCAACGACTTTGGTAAGGTCCCCGATGAGGATCAGGTGATGGAGGATTTGCGGAAATACGATATACCGCCCGGCGACTACGTCATTCCTTGTGAGAGTGACCCGAAGGCCAGGCAGGAGCCGGCATTCCTGGAAAAGGCCGACAAGGGCCCGGTCGCCTTTCTGACCGTTTTCGAATCCGGGGTCCCGTCGATGACCAAGCCGTTGATTCTATGGTTCGTGTATTGCCTGGTGGTGGGCGTTTTTGCAGCCTACATCTCCGGTCGTGCATTGGGCCCTGCGGCTGAATACCTTCACGTCTTCCGGTTCGCCGGCTGCACGGCGTTCGTCGGTTATGCTCTCGCGCTGTGGCAAAATTCGATATGGTACAAACGGTCTTGGCGCCTGACGCTCAAATCGACATTTGACGGGCTCATCTATGCCCTCATTACCGGAGGCACATTTGGATGGCTTTGGCCTGTCTAGCGAAGCCTTTGCCCTGGCTATCGAAGTTCTTGTCGTGGCAATCGAGGTTCTTGTCGTGGCAATCGAAGTGCTTGTCGTGGTGACTGAGGTCTTGTCCCAGCCATCGCAGTCTTGAGTTTGTACGACTAGTCCGCGTAAATCGGGGCTTGCGAAGCCGCTAGGATCCTCTTGAGATCTTCCTCACTTACTTCGAGCAAGTTGCTGGACGGAAGTCGCTCGGTGAGCGTTCGCCAGTTCGGGTCTTCAGTAAATACTTCGGCGAAGACCGGCAGGGAGTCATCGACCAGCCCTTTGTTGGCGAGGGCGACGGCGAACCAGTATCGCATCTCTGGGTTTTCGGGATTCAGTTCGGCGGCTCTACCATATTCGCGGAGCGCAGTTTCGATTTCGTCGTTTTCCAGTGCCTCATCGCCCACATTCATGTGCTCGTAGGCGCGATGTACACGAAGCAGACGTCGAAGCTCGTCGAGCGGAGTTGGACTATCGTCGACTCTCAAATCTACCACTCGGCCCGCCCATGGTCCCGAGGCTCTCTCCGCGTCGACCACAATGAGAGCGGCAGATTGTTTCCCCCTAATGTCTCCGCCCGCTGCCTCGCCGGCTTCGAGTGCCAACAGCAGCCGCTCGGCGAGCGGTCCTCGCGATTCCTCGAATGCGTAGGCCATTGCCGGCCATACGCGATCTGACAACATCATGTTGGCCTGCACACTGAAGTTGTCGCCCGTCAAATGGCCGGCGTGTTGGATACAACGCGGGCCAGTCCAGGCGGCAACGTCTCCATTCGCTCCGATGACGGCAGCCTGGCGCAGATCTCTTCCGTCATCCGTGGCGACAAGGCTGTCGAGCGTCTCCTGCGCAGTCATACCCGACTCAAGCATTGCAAGACCGCGCGGTCCGTAGGAGGGGTTTGTGAATGACTGCGTGGCGACAGCTCCGACTCCGGCACGGGCCCACGGTACTCTGCGGCCGACGGCGAACCAATGTGTCTGAACCGCAACTCCTAACTGCCCTGTCGCTGCGTCGCGCGCGACAATGGAGTAGGTGTGCGAGAGGTCCGTCGACGGATTAGGTGCCTGCGCATCCTGACCGAGGGCGGGTAGGCTCGTTGTATTGGCGATGGCAAGTAGCAGGGCAAGCGCGCAAGCGAAGATCCGGGTCATGGCAACGGAGGTCTAGTTCAATGCGAAACCCCATTTTAGCGACACGGCCGCTGAAAGTCTCTCAGCTTGAACGAAATGGACGCGCGTCGCCCGGTAGATCGAACTGCGCGATGGAGAGGAGAGGCGATCAGCCGTTCTGCGTATTGCATCGGTTGTCCGAGCGTTGGACATGTCGAAAACACGATTCCTGACAGTTAATAAAGCCGTTCACTAGCGCAACAAAGGGTACACTCTGACAATTCTTGGGACAGCAACAGCTCATACTGTTGGTACTTACCCTCGTAATCGTGGGGCTTGCAATCATCATGGGGATTCGGGCCTTCAGGGAGAATTCGACGCGGGCCAATGCCGACGTGTTGGTGCAGGACGTTTTTGAGATTGCGAAGGATGCCATCGCGTGGAAGCTCTCTCCGGCCCAGTTCGGAGGACAGAAAGACGGCTCGTGCAAGGCCAGTCCCTCCTGCTTTCAGGGATTGAACTTCCGCAAACTCGGGTATGGAGAGAAGGGTAATCCGTTCCGCTACGAGGGACCGGACGGGACCTTTCGCCTTGTCGAACGAAAGGACGCACTAGGGGTCAAGGCCTGCAACACCCGAAACGGAAACAAATTCATTGTTGAATTTCGTGGCGTTGATCCCGACTCGATTATCCTGGTAGCGAGTGCTATCGGCACTGACTATGACTGTACCGGCTAGCATTCCGCCGGGCCGACGACGCCGGTTCATGAACCTGACTTAAGAACCTGTTCGCGGGCGCGGCGGCCTGTCGCGCGAGCCTAGTTTCCCGCCGCACTTCGTGCTGACTGAGTCGCCTTGTCAGCGTGCGACTGCATGTCTTTGATTGTGTTTTGCTGCTGTTGCGCAACACCTTGATCCACGGCCGGACTCGGGGTGGGTCCGGTGATGTCGGGGCGAAGAAGCTCCGGTCTTCGGACAGAGACCTTTCGCCAATTGTCCACGCCTTCTTTCACGTATACCTCGCCGCTAATCCGATCTACCCTAGAGACAACGTTGCCCAGTTGTTCGGCGTAGGGACTCTCGCCGGGTCCGTACTCCTTGTAAGGCGTGGGCCAGACGAAATAGCCAACGGCGCCTAGTAAGATGAGAAATAACAAGAACTTTCGCATGGTGGGAATCCCGCTGCTGATTTGACTCAATATCGGTCGGAACAACGGCAATTGTAACAGTGGTCTTCCGAGAGGCAGCCGAGCTTTGCAGGAAGAGTTTCGAGGCATCGACGTGATTCGCTTGAGCGAGAAGCCTTGTGTTCTTTCTGCCAGACTTGCCTCTACTGTGGAGCGCCAGGTCGGCGACTACCGCCGCCGTCGTTAACCGATCAGCTGCACCCCCGGGCAGACCGCCGACCCCGCGCGTCCCCTGTCGGCTTACGGGCCGACGAAGTCGTCCAATTTGTCGGCAGCGTCAAGTACTTGGCCGTGCTTGAGCAACAGGGCCGGATTGCGAGTGGTTTTTGTGTTTCTGCTGCTGCAATCGGCGCACACCCGAGCAGCCCATTCCCTCGCTCGAATTGAGGTCGATTTCGCAGCCTTCGAGAGTCTGTCGCTGGACCACTCTCCTGCAAGATGTTGCAGCGCGCGGTGAATCAGCTCGGCGTCCGGGTTCTCGTTGCCAACCAGCAGGGCGGTGTAGTGACCGACGGTCGCGGCGCTGGGGTGGGTTTCGGAGAGAAGAACTTTCAGCATTCTGTGGGCAGCAAACTGCTCCAGGTAAGGCGCTAGTGGCGAACCCGACTGAGAGCGAAGAACGTCGTCGACTCGCGCACTCTTTTCGTGTACCGGATCGTCGGCTTCGAGTATGTCGACGAGTTGCGCCCGTACGGAGCCGTACCGTTGTTGCAGTGATGTCCCGGGTTGTGACGCCGCGCCGCCGAGGGCAGCTCTGTTCGGATTTCCGTACGGAATTACTTCCGAAAACGACTCCGCTGCAGCTGTGATGTTTTCTTGCTCTGATTGCAACGTCGAACCGGGATCGCACCCCGCAAAGGCAATGACGCATGCTATCGACACTGCGGAGAATGATGTGGGTAGTCGCATGGTGGTTTCCTCGATTTGAAGAGGTGTATCTGATACTTAGGATCGAGTGTGCGAGAGAGCTCCCGCAGTCATGGGCTGGGTGGAGACTACGCGAAGTACACGCACTCCGAACCGGCCCCAATGCTTCCGCCAAATCCGCTCTGCTCGTAGATGAACTCTCCGCCGCACCACAGAGCGCTGAAGTCGTAAGGCGTGTACCGGTAGTCGAAGATGTAGAGCGTGCACCCGGGATAGTTGGCGTAGCAGATTCGGAGCAAGTCCTGCGCAATCGTCCCCACTGGTTGGACGGCGAACAGCGCCAACAGCGCAGCTCCGGCAAACACTCTTTTCATTTCTAGACCTCTTGAGACTGATTATGTACCATCCGGCTACACGTGGGGGACTACGGGTCGCATACGAGGCACGGGCTTCTTGGTGGAGGGAAGGTAGAGGGGCCCGGCTGCCTGCCACAAAGGCGCGCCTTCAAGAGGAACTTTCCATCAACGAGGGTGGCCGTGCGTGCGGAAGAAGGCGTAGCGGAAGTCCCGACTTACACGCAAAATCTCGTTTCGGCGAGGAAGCCGCGATCGCCTAGGCTGATCCACCGAAAGAACGTGCATGGAGGTTGTGTAAGGACAACCGAATTACCGGATAACCGAGCGCTTACACGTCAATCCGAGATCCCGCCGCCCGGCTGCCGCAGCCCTTTGTCCAGCCACGAGGATCCGCAGTGGCGAGTCGCCGATTTACCCCCGCCCTTTTTCATACGGACGCTGACGTCATTGCAGAGGGCAGGCTTCCTTCGGGCTAGAATCAGGCCGGTGCAAACCGGGTCGATGAATCGAGAATCACTCCCGCCTGTGCGAGAATCTGACGACGATTATCGCCGGATGCTGGAATTGATGTAGCAATCCGTCGGGCGTGTTCCCGCACCCAGGTGGATGCATCGTCTGCAAACTCGATCTTCTCTGTTTCGAGTCCCAGAAGACGTCTCCAGCGGGTAAGGTTGCGGCTGCCGTAGTCCGAGAGTGACTCGAGGTCGCTCTTCCCCAGCATGATCTCGGCAATGGCCTCGGCGATCTCATGTCCTTCCTCGAGACCGGAGTTCATGCTCTGCACGGCGATCGGGAGTGCGACATGCGCAGCGTCTCCGATCAGCCACGAGCGATCTCGCCCGAACAGGGTGCCCAATCGCTGCTCAAAGCGGACAACGGTCTTCCACTCGATCTTCTCCACCGATCCGTTGAAC
>JAHHLP010000548.1 GCA_018679295.1 Rhodothermia bacterium | reverse complement strand
CCTCTACGTCACGTCGAAGTAATGCCCTTCTTCTGGCGCATTTTTCTGTCGGCGTGGGTCATCGTTGTGGTCACCGTTACTCTAACGTTGTGGGCGGCCAGGTGGTTGCCGAGTCCAGGTCCGGACTCTGACGACGCAGACTTCGCTGAGCAGATGGTCACGCTGATCGCACGCGACTTGCGTGTACGATTGGCGACCGATCCGGCGACGGCGGGCGATATTCTGGCCAGGGAGCATGCATTGGATTTTGCTCCCCTGCTGCAGGTCTACGTGTTGGATCCGGAGGGCAAAGACGTGCTGGGACGGGTATTGCCCAGGCAGGTCGCGCAGCTACTCAGAACCCGGAACGATCCGTCCGCGCGATCGGCATCGCGGAATCGGTCGCGGCTCCTCGTACGAGACGAGGCCCTGGCCGGATACCTGGTCGTGGGGTACGAGGGCTATTTCCCGATGGGTCGCGTGTTACTGAAACCGGGGGCGCGCGGACTGTTTGTCGCGTTTGCGCTCATCGTCAGTGTCATCGTGTCGCTGATGCTGGCACGATTTATCGTCTTGCCCGTGCGACGGCTCCAGTCGGCGGGGCAGCAGGTTGCCGACGGCGACCTGAGTGTGCGGGTCGCTCATACCGTGGGTAGCAGGACCGATGATATCGCCAGGCTGGCGCATGAGTTCGATGTGATGACGGAGCGTGTTGACGATCTGCTGGAATCCCGCCACCGTCTGTTACGCGATGTCTCGCACGAGTTGCGTTCTCCGCTAGCACGGCTGCAGGCACTGCTATCGATCGCGCGGCAAAAGGCGGATGCCGCCGGTGCGGAGCAGATCGACAGAATGGAAGCGGAGCTCGCGCGTCTGGACGCGCTCATTGGCGATATCCTTTCGTATAGCCGGCTGGAAGCGCGGGAGAGCATCACGCGTCATCCCACGGACATCGTGGACCTCGTTCGGAACATCGTCGACGACGCGAGCCTCGAAGGGCAGGCTGCCGGCAAGCAGCTCCGCATGCAGGGACCGGAGCGTTGTGTGATCGATCTGGACAGCGGGCTGGTTCAGAGCGCAGTCGAGAACGTGGTGCGCAACGCCTTGCGCCATACCGCCGAAGCCACATCGATCGATGTGAACATTCTCGACGACCCGGAGTCCGTGCGGATCGTCATCGACGATCACGGGCCTGGCGTACCGGAGGAAGCATTGGCCAAGATCTTCGAGCCCTTCTATCGTGTCGGCGACTCCCGGAGCACGCAAGCTGGAAGCGGCGGCATCGGTCTTGCCATCGCGGAGCGCAGCATTCGTCTGCACGGCGGGACGATCACCGCTCGCAATCGCGATCGCGGGGGGCTGCGCGTCGAAATCGCGTTGCCGCGCTGACTGATTTCCTTACGTTCCTTTCACTGCCGCCGCTTGTGCGCGCGTTGCGTTGTCGGTCGAGATTGCTGCGATAACGTGTGGTCGCGGCGCCACAACCCGCCAGCTTGACGCACGCTGTGAGCAGACTGGTCAGCAGGATCCGGAACTCCTTCGTGGGGCCACGAATTTAGTATTCCGCGGGTTCACATACAAGATTGATTAGCTATTGATTTGGCGCGCTGATTAGGAAGTCGAAACCGACAGGCTCGACAGGCGCTCCGCAGCCAGCAGCAGTCATACGGAATAGTCAAATAAGTCGGTGCCCGGCACCGCTAACCGCCTTCGAACTTACAGTTCTTCACACTTCCATACCATTACGCCGATGTTGCCGACATTCGGCTATCTAAAGTGCTTTGTGTCCCAATTAACCTGAAGGAGATGCAAAATGTTCTCATCACTCTCACGTCGTGTCGCAACAGCTACCCTACTCAGTGCTTGCGCCGTACTTGCTCAACCGAGCTTCGCCAATGAAGCAGATCGCTACCGAGGGCAGATCATTGCTGCGAACTATGGCAGTGCGAATTTACCGGCCCCTCTGGGTGCATTGGTTTGTCCCGCCGCACCCGGACGAGACGGTATTCCAGTCCACTTTGAAACTGAGGTGAATGGCCCGGTATATCCAGAAGACTTCATCGTTCGTGGACAGAGCGGTGATGTCAGGCCGGTTCTTTGTGCGACCTTCGACCCTTCTGACGATGTTGGGGATCGACGTTCGATTCTACTCGTCGGCGAATTCGGGGATGCCGATGATCAGCCAGCCTCAGTTGAGGTCGTCGGTGATATTTGGTCAACGGACTTCAGCTTGTCTTACCAGGGTGCCTATGCGGATATGATTCCGCTGGAGGCGCCTCCGAGTCTGATCCTGGCTGAAGTGGTTCCGGAAGAGGAATGGGATCTCGATAACCCGGGGACACCTCTGCCATGGGGCGGTGGAACCGGCTGCCCTTCGGAGGGCACAGAACAGGTGCTCCGTGTCGCCTGGAGCGGCGGCGTTCGCGCCGTTGGGGGCGCCGAGGTTACGCCGCAAGAATGGAAGCGCTATAAGGTAGCGATACGGACGGAAAATCGTCGTATCAAGTTCGTTGAGCCTTTCGCTGTGGGGGACCTGAATGATCAAGACAACAACCATGAGCTTTGCCTTGATCTAACAGGAAAGCCACTCGCGGTTCGGTACCCGGCTGGTCTGCTGATAGACCCGAACAATGATGTCAATGAGGCGACTCGAATAAGGGTCAAACGAAACCCGGCCAGTTTTTTCGGAAATTGATAATCCCGCAGGTTGAGCAATGCTGCTCATGTGCTTTCGGGTTTGGAAACGCTCACCATGGATACTCTTTTGCTTGGCCCCGATTCTTCGGGGCCAAGCTTTTCTTGCCCAATACGGATGCATAAAGTGGCTTTGTTGCATGACTGTCTTTGGGGCCCGGTTCTCGTGGCCCTGGTCTCTTTCTTAGGAGACGAAGTACCCATCGGGCATTCCGAGCTTCGTCATCGTGTTCAGAATCGACAGGCGACCCGGATCTCCGTTACGTGTGCTGCAAGGGATCGGCTCCGACGGACGCCGCGAAATTCATTCTTGAGGCGCGATACAAGGTTCAAAAGTGCGGCAGCCATCTACGTCCTGCCTCGGGCGTCAGTCAGCAGGAAAAGGCGACGCCCGGGACATAATTCTCTCCCTACAGGCCTTCACGCGGCTTGGTCACCGATAAGGTTTTCGAACCGGATCTTCAGTCCGCGGTGAAGCCGATGAATCATCTCCAAAGACAGGCGTCGTCGACGGTTGAGTACTTCAGAAACGCGATGCCTGCTGCCGAGGAAGGGCTCGAGGTCCTTTCTGGTGACATCCTGCTGTTCCATTCAAAAGAGAATCGCGTGGCCCGGCATAAGACTCGCAGCGCGTCGGTCAACGCTGGACCGCTCGAGAGTGGCGCATTCGGGCCCGGATGCTGACACCAAGATGGGTTTGGCAACTTCTGCGACGCCGACTTCAACAACGACGGGTGGATCAATTTCCTGGACTTGGCGTATGTGCGCTCGGTATTTTTGTCCAACGATCACCTAGCCGACCTCAACCGCGATGGTCTCGTCAACTTCCAAGACCTGGAATTGCTGAGAACGATGTTCTTC
>JAHHLP010000382.1 GCA_018679295.1 Rhodothermia bacterium | reverse complement strand
GGGGCGACCGTCGACCTGGTGCTGGCGATCTTCTCCTACAATCTCCCAGGATTGGATGCCGCGTTCCATGAGGCCGGCGTTCGCCTTGTACCGCTGACCACGTTCGGAACGCTCGTTGACGTAGCGTCGAGCGAGGGAATCCTCCAGGCTCAGACGGTGACACAAATGAGGTCCTGGCATGAGGACCTGGGAAGACAGCTATCCCAAAAGGTGTCGGATTCCTCATGAGAGCGTCGATTGTTTCTGTAGGTGACGAGCTGCTCATCGGACAGGTCGTCAACACCAACGCTGCGTGGTTGGGAGAATTCCTCTCTGGACTGGGCATCAACCCGGTGCGAATTGCAGCGGTAGGGGACGTAGTCGACGAGATCGTAGAAGAGATCCGCAACGCCTTCCGAACGGTTGATGCCGTGATCATCACGGGCGGTCTGGGCCCGACTCACGACGACGTCACGCGGGACGCGGTAGCGGACTTTTTGGGCGTCGAGCTGCATTTCCACGAAAGCTGGTTTCGGCTCATCGAAAAACGCTTTTCGCGTCGTGGCATGTCTGTCCCGGAACGCAACCGATCGCAGGCTCTGGTTCCGGAAGGGGTTGAAATTGTGCCGAACGATCAGGGCACGGCTCCCGGCTTTTGGCGCCTCTGGAAGGAAGGGGAGGTCGACAAAGTTCTTGTGGTGATGCCGGGCGTTCCCTTCGAAATGGAAGCTCAAATGCGCGACCATGTCGCACCCCGACTGCGTCCGCTGGTTCGATCCCGAATTCGTCATGTCACCCTTCGGACAGCCGGCATCGGTGAATCTCACCTTCAAGAGATTTTGACTCCCGTCGTGACTGGATTGCCGGATTCGATCAGGCTTGCCTATCTGCCCTCCCTTTACGGAGTCCGGTTGCGAGTGAGCCAGGCCATCGGAAGAGAGGAGGGAGACAACGGCGACTTCGAATCCACTGTTGACCAGATCAGGAGAGTAGCAGCCGACTACATCTACGGAGAGGGGGACGACACGCTGGGCGCGGTCGTTGGGCGTATGCTCAATGAACGTGGTTTGCGGTTGGGGACAGCGGAAAGCTGCACCGGCGGCTCCGTGTGCGATCGGTTGACCGATGTGCCGGGAGCTTCTGCGTATGTTGCCGGAGGAGTCATCGCCTACTGCAACGGCGTAAAGGTCGATACGCTCGGAGTGGACCCCGAGATTCTGGAGCGCGACGGTGCCGTGAGCGAGGAAGTGGCCCGCCAGATGGCAGTTGGGGCGTTGGGCGTCACCGGCGCTGATGTGACGGTTTCGTCTACGGGAATTCTCGGCCCCTCGGGCGGAACCCGCGACAAGCCGGTCGGAACCGTTTGGATAGCGTGTGCGGTGGCGGGCCGGTCCGACACTCAATTGCTACGCCTTGGACGCGACCGGTTGAAGAACAAGAGGCGTGCGACTGCTGCCGTGCTCAACATGATACGGCTCAAGTTGAAGGAGTGGTATCCGTCTCCGACGGAGGTTGAATCGTGAAAAACAGGTCCAAATTGAGGAGGAAGTAGGAGGAAAGTTATATTATGTGTAAAATATGTGTCAAGGTAGCATGACACAACGTTGACACCCGGCGAACCGAGCTTTATGCCAGCACCGCTTTGACTGTGAGCAGCTGGCGGTATTCCCATCTGGTTCCCACTCACTTCAAAAGGAGAACAGCACGAAATGTCAGTCGATCCCGCAAAGCAAAAGGCACTTGATCTCGCCGTAAAGCAGATCGAAAAGAGTTTTGGCAAGGGCGCAATCATGCGTCTCGGTGATGCGCCCGTCGTCACCATAGATGCGATTCCGACCGGTTCGCTGGCCTTGGATGCTGCCCTGGGAATTGGCGGCGTACCGAGGGGGAGGGTACTCGAGATTTACGGCCCGGAGTCATCGGGCAAGACGACGCTAGCGACACACATTATTGCTGAGGCGCAGAAGCTGGATGGCACGTGTGCGTTTATTGACGCTGAGCATGCTTTCGATGCGAGTTATGCAGGCAAGCTTGGTGTGGACATCGAGTCGTTGCTGGTTTCGCAACCGGATGCGGGAGAGCAGGCACTGAACATTTGCGATACGCTCGTACGCAGCGGGGCGCTGGATGTAATTGTGATCGATTCGGTGGCCGCCCTGGTGCCGCAAGCTGAGATCGAAGGCGACATGGGTGACAGCCACGTTGGCTTGCAGGCCAGACTGATGAGTCAGGCTCTTCGAAAGCTCACGGGGTCGATCAATCGGACAAAGACGTGCCTGATCTTCATCAACCAGATACGTGAAAAGATCGGCGTGATGTTTGGTAGCCCGGAAACGACCACCGGGGGGCGAGCACTCAAATTCTATTCGTCCGTCCGGCTGGACATCCGGCGAATTGGCGCGATAAAAGACGGGGTGGAAGTGGTCGGTAACCGTACTCGCGTGAAAGTGGTGAAAAACAAGGTGGCTCCGCCCTTCAAGAATGCCGAGTTCGACATTATTTACGGCGAAGGTATTTCATCGCTTGGAGAGCTTGTTGACCTTGCCGTTGAACATGAGATCCTTCAGAAGAGTGGATCCTGGTACGCTTACGGAGACATCAAAGTCGGCCAGGGTCGGGATGCTGCCAAGCAGTGGTTGCGAGACAACGACAAGGTGCAGGCCGAGATGAAGCACCGCGTGAAGCAGACGCTCGGGATGGTACCGGTCGAGCAGGCTGATGCGCCGGTAGACAAGAAGGCGACGAACGGCAAGCTAGCCGAGGCGAGTTCCTGATCTAGCGGTGACTTGGCATAACATCTTCCTAGCGGTTGCAGCAATCGGCGGCCTGCTAGCGGGAACTGCAGCAGGTCAAGGGAGGCTGCAGCAGGACCTGACAAATGCGAATGACGTCCTGAACCGGTACACACTGTTTCTCGACGCGAACCGATGGTCACCAGCCAGGCGCTCCGGGTCCTTCGCTCAGTGGAGTACGGGACAGCGGTGCGCAACGGCCGTCGGCGTCCGTATGCCAGCAAGCTGCGGCGGGGAGTTCCAACCTAGTGGACGCCGACGTGAATGGCAGGCGTCTCCCGCTCCACACGTTGCGAGGCGGATTGCAGGCGTTGATCGTCACGCCGATATGAGAGCGTGGTCGGCTGCCAACTTAGGAGGAGGAATTCTGAAGCGTCCACCGCAGTCGCAGTGGGCGGTCCTTCCAGAAAAGCCAGTCAATCCGGCACCCGGCATCCTCGTGTCGCGCGGTACGCCGACCGACGAAGACCTGCTGAAAGCAATCTATGGACTCGGCCAACCGTTTGACGCGGTGATGGTTGCCGCCGATCGCAGTGCGTGGCCTGGCTTCATTGGTGTTGTACCTGTCGCGTGGGTGCTTGCCGCCATTCACAGGGATCGAACGGATGTTCGCGCCGCCCTGAGCATCGCCATGTCGGAAGGTGCGGCGGGCATTGCGTCTATGGGTCTCAAGCGATTGGTGAGACGACCCCGGCCGTACACAACCGTGCCAGCGATCGTTGCTCGGTCCGCACCCCACCGGGATGGCAGGGCAAGGGACCCGCACTCGTTTCCGTCGGGTCATGCAGCTTTGAGTTTCTCGCTCGCAACGGCGGTAGCCTTGGAAAGCGAGCGTTGGTACGTCACGGTTCCCGTCTTCATGTGGGCATCTGCCGTTTCAGTCAGCCGGGTGTGGCTCGGAGTTCACTATCCGACGGACGTGCTTGCGGGCGCAGCCCTCGGAGGTGGAATGGCGATTGCAATGCATGCTCTCGCACGGTCGCTAATAGGAGACGAGAATGATCACGGTGTCAGGGTGATGCAGATGACTTTTGTTCGCGTTGGCTTTTGACCCGCCACGGGTGGTCACAAAGAATCGAAGGGAGTCGGTGGTCGGATGCGCATTGCGGGTCCATGGCTGCGTCGCAAGGCGTGGCACCGATTTGTGGCGGCACTGAAGTTGAGGGGTGAAAGAACATGGGGGCCTTTCCAAACAGAAGAAGCCGCAACCGGTGATGGCTGCGGCTTCGTTGTAGCGGGGGCGGGATTCGAACCCGCGACCTCCGGGTTATGAGCCCGGTGAGCTACCAGCTGCTCCACCCCGCGATAGAACATCTAACTTACTACAATACGTTGCGGATTCCAAAGCGGATTGCGGGTATGCGTGTGCCCACCTCGCGCGCCGCGGTAACTTCACATACTGCCCGTCGGATCGGAGGTCGGAAGTGGATCGACTAAATCACTCCCACGCTCGCCTCGTATTGACACAATTTTCTAGCCTCCTCGCCGGAGCCATTCTTACTATTTGCAACGACCAAGTAGAGCCTTTTGAGTCAGACTCCGAGTATGGCAACGCTCCATCCGTTTCGCGCTCTTCGACCTTTACCTTCGCATGCGGCTCGCGTTGCATCAGTTCCCTACGATGTAATAAGTACGGAAGAGGCTCGTCAGTTGGCGAAGGGCAACGACGTCAGCTTTCTCCACGTTATCCGCCCGGAGATTGACCTGCCTGCGGGTGTGGACGAGCACGACGATTCTGTGTATCGCACGGGTGCGGAGAACCTGCGTCGATTCCGTGCCGCCGATTATACCGTCGAGGAAGAGTCACCCTCCCTATATGTTTACCGGCTGGTTATGAATGGCCGGCCCCAAACCGGCATCTTCGGCTGCGTGTCAGTGGCCGACTACGACAACGACGTCATTCTGAAGCACGAGCTGACGCGTCCTGTCAAGGAAGACGATCGGACACGCCACATTCTGGAGCAGCGTGCGCATGCCGAGCCGGTCATGCTGACGTATCGTGATTACGAGGCGGTACAGGAAGTTGTCGATGATACGGTCGGCGGTACGCCGTTGTACGAGTTCACGGCTACCGACGGGGTTGGACACAGCGTGTGGAAGGTGAAAGACCCTTCGAGTCTGGCTGCAGCATTCGAGAACATACCGCGGCTATATGTCGCCGACGGTCACCATCGATGTAAGGCCGCGAGCCGCGCCGCCGCCGAAATTAATCCTGATTCTGGCCCACGTCCGACGGAGGTCGATTACTTTCCTGCCGTACTGTTTCCGATGGGAAACATGAACATCATGGCATACAATCGTATCGTGCGGCGGTTACCCGAAGAAGGGACCGAGTTTCTAAGACGGCTCGAGGCCGCTCTCGGTGCTGTGAAGTCGACATCTCCGGTTCCCGAAACGAAGGGGTCTATTCGCGCATACATCGCCGGCGTCTGGTATGCGATCGAATTACCGGCTTCCAAACGGACGGGGGCTGCCGCCGAACTCGACGTTGCGCGACTCGGCGAGCACCTGCTCGAGCCTTTGTTAGGGATTGCGGATCCGAGGCGGGATCCGAACATCGATTTCGTTGGCGGTATTCGTGGGACCGATGCCCTCGAGACGATTGTCGATTCCGGTGATGCCCAAATGGCCATTTCGATGTTCCCGACAAGCATCGAGGAATTGGTCGAAGTCTCGGACTCGGGTGAGCTCATGCCGCCCAAGTCGACGTGGTTCGAGCCGAAACTGCGAAGCGGGCTTCTTGTGCACGTGTTTGACTAACATAAACCACGATGACACCAGTCATTCTCATGACACCCTCGATGCCGATATGAAGGTGCTTATTTCCGACAAACTGGAAGAGAGCGTCGTCCGCCAACTGACGGACGCCGGTTTTGACGTCTCCATGAATGCGGCACTCACGGGAGATGAGCTTCGGCAGGCTGTCGGAGAGAAGCAGCCGAACGTGCTAGTGGTGCGTTCGACCAAGGTGCCGGCAGAGGTAATGGATGCCTCTCGTCAATTGGAGCTCATTGTCCGAGCCGGTGCCGGCTACGACACGATCGATGTTCCCGCAGCGTCCGACAGAGGCATCTTCGTGTCGAACTGTCCCGGCAAGAACGCGGTGGCGGTGGCCGAACTGACTCTGGGTCTGATACTTGCGCTCGATCGCAAGATTGCGGACAACGTGATTGAGGCGCGAAGCGGAAGGTGGAACAAGGCAGCCTTTTCGAAGGCCGACGGAATCAAAGGAAAGACCCTTGGTATCATAGGCCTCGGCAACATCGGAAGAGAGGTTGCGATTCGTGCCAAAGCGTTCGATCTCAATGTGATGGCGTGGAGCCGCTCGCTGACCCGGGACAAGGCCTCAGAACTTGGGGTGACGTTTGCTGACACACCCCTCGTCGTGGCTGCCCACTCCGACATCGTCTCATTTCACGTTGCAGCGACGCCAGATACCAAGGCGCTCGCGGACCGGCCGTTCTTCCAGGAGATGAAGGATGGAGCCTTCTTCATCAACACGACGCGAAGCTCCGTGGTGGATGAAGACGCGCTGAAATGGGCCCTTGAGAACAAGGGAATCTACGCGGGACTCGACGTGTTCGCCTCCGAACCCGCGGCGAAGCACGGCGAGTTTGAATCTGATCTGGCGCAACATCCGAACGTCTATCTGACGCACCACATCGGAGCCAGTACGGCGCAGGCGCAGCAGGCAATCGCAGACGAGGCGCTTAGGGTGGTGCGTGTCTATGCTGAGAAGGGGGAGGTCGAGAACTGTGTAAACATGGCGCAACACACTCCTGCCACGCATCAGATTACGGTTCGCCACAGAGATAAGGTGGGCGTGCTCGCAGCCATCCTGGATGAGTGCCGGGCCGCAGGTTGGAACGTGCAGGAAATGGAAAACCTGGTATTTGAAGGTGCACGAGCTGCGTGCGCTCACATCCGTTTCGACGGGCATCCCGACCCTGCCGTCGTCGACAGAATATCCGGTAACGAGGACGTGCTGGCTGTATCACTAATTGAACTGTAGAAACCAACAACGACTTGCCGGACCGGTCACCTGGTCGGGCGGTCAGAAGATCGACCACCATGCAAACGACAGACACGATTACACGATCTGAGCCGAGTCGCCGAAGAGCCCTTAACTTTTCGGCAGGCCCGGGAGCTTTGCCCGAGGCCGTGCTCGAGGAAGTGAGGGAGGAGCTTCCGGTTTACAAGAATATCGGAACGTCCGTGTTGGAGATCAGCCACCGGTCTCCCACTTACACCGAGATAGCCGAGTCGGCAAGAACGCGCTTCCGCAACCTGCTGGGTCTCGGTGATGAGTGGCATATCCTGTTTCTTCAGGGCGGGGCGTCTCTGCAGTTCTATCAGGTACCGCTCAATTTTCTGCCGGACAACGGAAGCGCGGACTACCTGATAACGGGTTCGTGGTCGAAAAAGGCTCTCAAGGAGGCGAAGATGGTGGGAGCTGCCAACGTGGCGGCTACAAGTGAGGAGGACGAGTTCACTTACATCCCCAAGCGAGGCGAGTGGAAGCTTGGCACCGACGCTTCCTACCTGCACTTCACCTCCAACAACACAATCTACGGCACGCAATTCCACGAGACACCAAATGTGGATGTGCCACTGGTCTGCGATGCCTCCAGCGACTTCATGAGCCGGCCGATCGACGTAGCCCGGTACGGACTAATCTATGCCGGGGCGCAAAAGAACATCGGGCCGGCCGGTGTCACAGTCGTTCTGGTTAAGGATGATTTCCTCGGGAAGCGGCGAGGCTCCCTTCCGACCCTTCTCGACTACGGGACGCATACGGCGAAACTCTTTCATACGCCTCCGGTGTTCGCGGTCTACATGGTGGAGAAGGTCTTGAAATGGCTCGAGGGTCTTGGAGGTATTGGTGCCATCGAAGACCTGAACAATCGCAAGGCACGCTTGCTGTACGAGCGCATTGATCGCACCGGCTTTTATACGGGGACTGCCAAGGCAGATTCGCGCTCCAAAATGAACGTTACGTTCCGGCTACCGAACGAGACGCTGGACGCCGCATTTATCAAAGCGGCTGCCGATCGTGGCCTCATTGCGCTGAAGGGATATCGAACGGTTGGCGGAATCCGCGCATCCATCTATAACGCATGCCCGCTCGAGGCCGTCGAGGCGCTCGTCGAGTTGATGGACGACTTTGAAAAGGAAAACGGATGAACACCCGGCGGTCTGCCCGGAAGGGTGAGGCCACGGCCCCGCGACAGCGGAGGTAACAGAAACTGATATGGCAATACGTGTAGGGGTACCTCGAGAGACGGCCGCAGGCGAGCGGCGTGTGTCATTGATTCCGGAACTCGTGCCGAAGTACGAGAAGGCCGGGTTTGAGATGATTGTAGAAAAGGGCGCCGGCGAAGGTGCTTATTTTCCGGATTCGGCGTTCACCGAGAAAGGAGCCAAGATCGGAACGCGCGATCAAGTGTTTGCGGCCGACGTGATCCTGAAAGTGCAGCCCCCTTCCAAAGAGGAGCTGGAAGAGCTTGCAAAAGGGTCAATCCTAGTCGGCTTCCTTTCGCCGCTTGATTCACCTGAGATCAGCGCTGGCCTCGCGGAGAAAGGGGTTACCAGCTTTGCTATGGAGCTCGTTCCTCGCATCTCTCGGGCGCAGACCATGGATGCCCTGTCCGCGATGGCATCCGTAGGTGGATATCGGGCTGTACTGATTGCTGCGGAGGCCCTGCCAAAGTTCTTTCCGCTTCTTACGACGGCAGCGGGAACGGTCAAGCCGGCAAACGTATTTGTTCTTGGAGCCGGCGTCGCGGGCCTCCAGGCTATCGCGACGGCCCGCAGACTCGGCGCTCGGGTGTTCGGCTACGATATCCGGTCCGAGGTCAAGGAGCAGGTACAGTCGCTGGGCGCCCGCTTCGTTGAGCTCGACATCGAAACGCAGGAGTCGCAAGACGCGGGAGGGTACGCGAAAGCGCTGGCGGAGGAGAAGGCGAAGCGCCAGACGGAGTTGCTTGTCCCGCATATTGCCGCGGCCGACGTCGTGGTCACGACGGCCCTTATCCCGGGTCGTCCCGCTCCACTGCTGGTTACGAGAGAAGCGGTTGAGGCCATGAAGCCGGGATCCGTGATTATGGACCTTGCAGCTGCAAATGGCGGCAACTGCGCGCTGACTGAGGCGGGCAGAAAAGTCGTCCATAACGGAGTCAACATCTACGGACCCACCAACCTCCCTTCGGAAATGCCCGTGCATGCGAGCGAGATGTATGCCCGTACGCTATTGGCTTTGGTGAGTGAGATGGTTTC
>JAHHLP010000335.1 GCA_018679295.1 Rhodothermia bacterium | reverse complement strand
ATACAGGGGAGGCGGCGACTGGCTCGCAATGTGCTGCCGAAGTCGGTCTGCGCTGGCATCGCCCATTTTCCTGAGTGCCAGCCACGTCCACAGATCGGCTTCCATCTCCGTGATTCTACTGTCCGGTTCTTTCGAAAGGGAACGCTGGAGCTTCCTGAAGGCGAGGAGCGCCTGGCCCGCATCTCCTCCAAACATTCCGGGTCGAAACAGCAGGCTTTGACCTTCGATGAGCAATACGAAAGGGTTCCCGGGATCGAGCTGTTTCGCCTCAGTAAGAAGCTGGTGAGATCGCCGCCCGTATCGAACCATGTCGATCACAGAGCCTTTCCCGGCGCGATATCCCCACAGACCCGACAGCAAAGCCAGCTCTGTGGCGCTTGCATGCGAGATTGTTTCCGGCAAGGATTCAAGCAAGGCTTCGTCGCTGGTCAGCGGAAACAGGCGATATCGGCACAGCAGGTCAGACTCGCGTGACTGAAAACGGTCACAAAGTGATGTTAGCGACCCGACATCGCGGTGGGAGTAGTAATAGTGAACCGAGTCTGCCGGCGCGGCGGTCATCAGGACGGCAGAAAGAATGGCGGGTATCATTTTCGATACAGTTTACTCAGGATAGAGAGGTTCCACTGTTCGTTTGGGCTGGTGCGGCCCGTCATGATCGGCTCTGTGGCGGAGGGGTCGGCGCTCTTCAGGTCGGTCAGTACCCGCTCCAGCTTTGATTGCTCGCTCCCGTCAATGGAAGCGGACGCAGGACCGGAGCCCAGAAGAGCCGTGGGTCGATTCTCACCCCACCACGTGACGTGAATGCCGATGGGCATCCACATAGCCAAAGGCATTATTCCGCTGAGCCGCTCAAATGTTCTCTTGTCAAAGTCGGCTATTGGGAGTTCCGGTCGGGTGAGCTCACCACCTGGAAAGTAGACCAGAACCTGCGGAGTTCGGTTGTGGTTGAGTCGGTACGCCGTTTCTCGAATCGTCGAGGCACGTCGTGACGGGTCATCGGCAGGAAACGGCATGGCTCCTTCCGGTGCAAATATGGGGAAGCGATCCCACTCTCTCATCCATATCGTTATCTGCCGATTGAGAATCTCTCGCGATGCAAGCCACAGCAGATGGCCGTCAAAGAAATTGTTGTGATTGACGTAGACGACGAGTGGACGCGAAGAGTCGATACTCGGCCGATCTCCGACCCAACTAACCCTGCGAAACGCGCTCTTTAGATCGCGGCGCAAAAGATAACGGGAGAAGACCGCGAGCATGTCAGTCATGTCTCGTGCGTAGCCGAGCTACGCCCAAGTCTCGACCTTCGACTGGAGTAGGAATCACGGAGAAGAAGCGACGCCTTCCTGCCGAATGAGACGTAGGCGCGCCTGTTGAGATTGTCGTAGCCGTTTGACCGGATTTCATTCAGTATCTCGCGGTACATCCGGATCGCGGCCGTGATACCCGTGCGAGCCTTTGTCGGAAGATCGTTGACGCCGGGAATACCACTATCGTAGTATTCCTCGGCCCGTCTCATCAGGTCTTCGATCAAGTCTTGATAGTTCGGTGTTGGTGACATCAGCGTACTGATGTTGATTCCATATCGTTCAGTCAGTTCTGCTGGCAGGTACACGCGATCAAGACGCCTACGATCCTCACCGACATCTCGCAAGATGTTGGTGATTTGCATCGCAATCCCGACGGAACGCGCGCGCCGTTCTATTTCGGGAGAGCGGGCACTTTGGAGTAGGGGAAGCATCATGGCTCCGATGCTGCCGCCTACGAGATTTGAGTATGAGATCAGATCCTCAACGGTCTTGACGGCCCTCCCCTCGAGGTCCCAATCTGCTCCGGCGATCAACTCACGCATCGGTTCCGGATCGAGTCCGAACCCTGCGTGCACGGCAGACAGTTTCCGCCATAGGTATTCGTTGGGCGGATTGCCCGCCAAAGTCTGCTCTAACTGGCGCTCGGTTTGTCGTAGTACGCCAACGGCGTTTTTCTCTCCGATCTCGAGGACCAACGTATCGGCGATCTCATCTATGCGACGACAGAAGAGGTACAGGACGGCTACCGCGTGCCTAATTCCCCGGGGCAACAGTAACGTCGCTAGCGAGAAAGTCCGCGAGTGGTGTCGAAAACGATGCCAGGTATCTGCCGCGGAGGAAACAGGTCGCGATTGACTGTCAAGATGTGTGCTGGCCGATGTCATTCGGACGGACCGAGTTCGTCGAATCGCAGCACAACGCTGAGGACTAGCGCGGTTACAACCAACCCCACGAAGAAAGCTGTATGTAAGCCGTACAAGAGAGACAGTGCGAACGGAAAGAAACAGTTCGCGGCATAGAACCATGGGGCAATCGCTGTACTAATTCGTTTGCCGCCAACAATCAACTCGATTCCGGCAGCGATGATCAGCGATACGACAAGCCATCCGATCCAGTTTGATAGCGGCATGCCGTAGAAGAACCCATCGACCTCGTAGGTCCAGAACGGGAATGCGCGACTCATCGCAGGATCCAGTGAGACGTCCCAGAGCGTCATGATTAGCGCCCCTCCCAAGATTCGTCCCATTGCTCTTTTGCTTACGCGTGACGCGAGGTCGAAGGATACGAGCGACATCGCAAACCATGAGAGTGGGATGAAGTACGGAACATGACCCATGAATTTGGGGCCGAGCCAATCTGTGTACGTGTATTCGCCGAACGGCAGTCCAGTCGTGGTCCCAACCAGCTCCGAGGCTCCCCCGACCAGGATGCCCCAGGCCGCGATCACCGCTGTTCGCCGTCTCCCGACCCGCGGCTTATACATTAGCCACACGATCAGTGGCAGCGTCGCCATATAGGTCCACGTAGGTATCTTGACGAGTAGCTCGAAGTATGGACCGAAGAAAGACATGACGGAAGGAAACCAGTTAATAAGCAGGATCCCTCCGAGACTGAAGGTGATAGCGCCGGCAAACAGTATCAGAAGCACGCGAAGCGCAAATGGCTGCCGTCCCCACTCGTGTCTCCACGAGGGTCTCTTACCGGCTACCGCGTCTGAATGGTATGTGACGGATGGTTGAGTCATCTCAGATTCGCGTGGCCATTCGGGCTCCCGAGTATTTTCCAAGGCTCGAGTACTTCGCCTTGATGCGTGCTGTTGATGTCTTCGTAATCGCCGACACCTTTCAATACAGTCGGCAGTCGTTTCAGAATCGAACACAGATTCGAACCCCTGCCGGTCGGCTCTGGCTGTCAATTCCGCTGCTTGGTGGACAGCACGGCCGGAGGATCTGTGATGTTCAGGTCGCCCAAGAGTCAGACCGCTGGCAGCGCAAGCACTGGCGATCGCTGGAATTCAATTATCGTTCAGCCCCATACTTTGAGTACTTCGAAGCAGAGCTTGCCGATGTATTGCGTCCGAAAGAAACGGCTCTAGCGGAGTATACCATTTCGAGCATATTATGTATCCGTGACATACTCGAACTTCGCGCAAAAGTCGTCCTTGCTTCCGAGCTACGTGCAGGGCCATCGACAGTGTCGGAAATAATGCGTGTGGTAGACGGACACGAGCTGATTACCCTTGAAGACACTTTTGAGCTGGATAGGCGGGCGGTGACTCGGGTACGCGTGGTGACGCCGGGCATCGAGGCCTATCGGCAAAATTTTGACGGCTTTGAGGTCGGACTGTCGGCACTTGATGCTGTCTTCAACATCGGCCCATTCGAAACAACGAAGCTGATCGGCGTCGAATGAATCGATCGAGGGCGGATTGGGGCTGCGGTCTCTAACATCGGTGGCAGGGAGGTGCGTGGTGCGTGAACCTCGACTCGCGACGGAGTTACAGCACGCGGATTGCGCGCAGAGGCTCAGTAGCGGCGGACCAGAAAAAGCCCCGCGCCGATCGAATCAGCGCGGGGCATCCTGATAGGGCTGCGATGTAGCAGCTAGTGTCTAGCCGGGTGCCTCTACTTCAGCAGTATGAGTGTTCCGGCCTTCAATCCTGCCTCGGTCCTGAGACGATATACATAGGTCCCGCTCGGTAGATTATCGGCGCTGAAGCTGACGTCGTGGCTGCCGGCGCTGAAGTTACCGGTTGCAAGTGTCTTGACGTGGCGTCCCACAATGTCAAACACCGCCAGGTGAATCTCACCTGCCTCACGGAGAGAGAAGCGAATGTTTGTGGTAGGGTTGAACGGATTCGGATACGCCTCGGTCAGTGCGAACTTTTCGGTGAGCTCGACATCAAGCTCGACTTCGGAGCTATACGAGAACGTCCCGTCAAGATCCACTTGCCGAAGGCGGAAGGTATGCTTGCCAAAACCGAGGTTCGAAAGACTGACGGCGTAGCTGTTAATTACATTAGTCGTTCCCTTGCCGCTGATGAACTCGACCGATTCGAATCCGTAGCCGTTGCCGCGACGATGCTGAAGCTCGAAGCCTGCGTTGTTCTCCTCACTCGCCGTTGACCAGCGAAGAGTCACGAGGGTCCCGTCTGCCTGCGCATCGAAGTCCGTGAGTTCGACCGGTAGCGAACAGAACGCGCCGTTGTTGAACTCGTCGAGGCGGGCCGCGATGTCAATCATCTTCTGGCGATCATCGTTCTCATCCTCAAAATCGCTCGAGTCGTCGTCGTCGGAATCGCTCGAGTCGTCATCGTCGGAGTAGTCGCTGGAATCATCATCTTCAGATTCGGCGTCGCCATGCCCCATGGCGTACACAAAGTCTTCCAGCATATCTTCAGCATCGACCATATAGGTGTGAACCGCGGAACCGTTCACCCCCATGGCCATGTTGAGCTTTGCTGGGATCAATTGTTTGAGGAGTATCATTTCTGGATTACCGTGCGAAGGCTGGTTCAATACGGATTCCAGGATGAAGTCTGCACCCATCTCGCTGCCCGATACGTCTAGCGTCGACACGGGCCACGCTTCCGGATGCGTTTTCCAGTAGCCCTGTGTCCTTGGATAATCGTTCGGGCATGTCTGCGCCACCGAAGTCACGGTGGCGGCAGCCATTGTTAATACTGCGATTGCAGCGGCTAAGAATTGCTTCATGGTTCCGGTAGCGAAGTGTTTGATAGTCGTAAATCGTCTAGTTCGTCATGGTTCACTTGGTTACTGACGAAATCCGTGCCAATCGCTGTTCGGGGCCGGTTCAAACAATCCTTGTCGAAAACATGCGCTGACGGCCTCTGTAGCGAGGTATTGCGCTAGCACTTGTTTAACGACGAGAATCCGATTATCATATTGATACGTGGGGTGAGACTCGCCCCGATATTGTTAAATTATAATGTTGTAGGCCGGGCACTCAGACGGGCCGCGATGGTGGTGGGCCTTCGCGTCACCGGCAGTTCGGCAGCCACCGGCATCTCCGGCGCCATCCGGCGCCTCTCAAAACGAGACAACCCGTCAACCGCGGGACGATTACGGACGCTGACTATCCACTCGGTCTGTCCAGCTCTGTGAACGAAATGTGCACTGAAGTGCCGCAAATACCGACCTGAAAATCAACTTTTAGCATGCCTAAACGCTACTTGAAAAAAGTGGGTATCAAATTTGGACTCGAATCGCAAGCCGGCATTTTGTCTGCGTTTAGATAGGGGTACTGACCGGGAGCGCGCCCCCTGTAGTTCAGGCGTGCAGAATCTAAACCTCATCCTTATCTAACAAACTGGAGGTACCCTAAATGGGCCAACAGCAACTTATCCTTCTCGTCCTTGCGACGATCATCGTCGGTCTTGCGATCGTCGTTGGAATTCGTGCATTTAACGAGAACAACATCAAGTCGAATGCCGATGCGATGTTGCAGGACGCCGTTCGTATGGCGAACGACGCGCAGGCATGGAAGCAGAAGCCGGCTCCCTTCGGTGGCCAGGCGGCTACCCAACCAGCTGCGGCGGCTGTACGTGAGGACTTTACGGGCCTTACTCTCCCGCTGATCGGTTATCAATCAGCAGTTGGAGAGAACTGCACTGGTACGGCAGGCTACAGCAACCTTAATGGATGTTTCAGGCTCACGTCGGCCACGAATACAGAGGCAACGTTCCATGGCGAGAACCTGAAGCTTCAGAACGATGTCTATGTTCGCGTCTGTGGTCTTAGCGACACGGAAGTGAACGGTAGCATCGAGACGCTCGGCGGAGACGTTATCGGCGTACAAACGCCTACCTGCGTCACGCAGACTTGATGTCTTCCAATAATGTATGGTACCTCGGGCGGCGGCCAATCAAACGGTCGTCGCCCGGCGGACCATACGTAAACGTTTAAGAGACTGTGGCAGTCAGAGAATTCAGATTTGTAGGTACCAGCGCTGTCGGGGAGTCCATCCGCGGCAACGTTTTCGCCCCCTCAAGACGCGCCGCCAATCGGCGCATCGAGGTACTCTCGGAGAAGCACCGCTTCCAGCCGGAGTACATGGAGGAGCGGGTCACCTACCTGTATAAGGTTAGCCACCCGTCAGGCAAGACGATCAACGGCGAGCAGAAAGCCTACTCGTCTGAAGAGGTTCGGCTCGCACTCGAGCGAATGGGCCTGGAGGTGATCCGAGTCCAGAAGAAGCTCATCTCTTTCCAGATGAAGCCGTCGAGCACGGACCTTGTCATGTTCGTACGTCTTTCGGCCAACATGCTTCGTCGCAAGCTCCCGTTCGATGAGATTCTTGCCCTGCTTATCACGGATACCAGGAGCAATTCTCTGAAGCAGATCATCCGTGATTTGAACAGCGACCTGCGTGGCGGCATGGAGCCGCAGCAGGCGTTCATGAAACACCAGCACATGATGGGCAAGTTTACTGCCTATATGCTGGGACTCGCGGCCAGTTCGGGTAACATGGCCGACATGTTCGAGGCCACCGCCAAATACCTCGAACGAAAAGACGAATTTCGCAAGAGTGTTCGGAGTGCGATGATCACTCCTTCGATCACTCTTGTCGCGACCATCGCCGCCTTCATCTGGTTCATCTGGTACATCATCCCGGCGATGGCTGAATTGTTTGTTGACTATAACGTCAAGCTGCCGCCGCTGACATCAGCATCTCTTGCGTTCGCGTACTGGATGGATAACAACTGGTGGTGGGTGTTCCTGTTAATGTTGATTTTGACCGGGGGCGGCATTGCTTTCGGTCGGACGACGAGGGGTCGGTTCTTGATTCACAAGTACATGATTCGGATTCCCTACATCGGCGACCTGCTGCACAAACTCAACCTGGAGATTTTCTGTCGGGTGTTTTCCGTGCTTTACACGGGCAGCGGCGAGAACCAGGAAGTCATGCGGATCTCGGCGGAAGCCACTGGCAACACATATATAGAGCATCAGATACGTACCATCACCATACCGGCCATGATGGCGCAGGGTACGGACCTGATCGTCGCGATGGAAGCATCAGGGGTTTTCCTGCCCATGATGATCGCCCGGTTCCGATCGGGCGCCGAAACGGGTGGTGTGCGGGAGAGCGCCGACGAGATGGCTGACTTTTATGAGAAGGAGTGTACTCTCAAGATGGAGACGGCCGTAGAGACCATCAAGACCAGTGTTGCCATCGTCATTTCCATTTTTGTCGGCATCCTTACCGTCGTCTCGGCTGAATCGGCACTCATCCAGCCGAACGCTTCCGACATTATGTTCAAGGGTCGCTAGTAATTGATTTATTGTATGACTGATAGGAATCAGTTTAATCCATAGGAACTAGATGAAGCCAAAGTCCGGCAAATTGTTGGTCGAGGACTCCACGGTTGACAGCGACGATACCGTTGCGTTCATAGAGGTCGTGCCTTCTGCCAACGGCAGCAAGACGGCTCCAGCTCCCGCGAATCGAGAGGCCCGTCGGCACAATCGGGACATCGGTCTGGGCGCCGATGTCGTTGAGGCGCTTTCGATTGGAGACCGGGTGGTCAAGTACCTCGTACGCCAGCGGATGGTGTCCGATAATGTGGTGCGCGACGCACACGAGGACTGGAAGAGTGCGGGCGAGATCGAGCCCCTATGGCGCGTACTTGCCAAACAGAAGAGCGTTGACCAGGAGACCGTGTTTGGTGCCGTCGCGCGCATATACGGTTTTCGAAAAGCGGAAATAGGAGAGGGCCGCCCGGAGTCCGATTTCGTTGAGCGCATCATCCATTCGTTCGACGAGGAGCAACGCGTTCGATTCGGCGAACTGGCGCTGCTGCCAATCGAGTACAAGATCGAGCCTGAGAAGGGAATCCTGCGGCTCGTGTTTGCGACACCTGACCCGACCAGCCCGGAAACACTGCGCTTCATTCACGACATGAACCTCGACCAGTTCGAGGTCACTTATGCGCCGTACCGCGACCTGAGTACGTTTCTGGATGACCTGTTCCCGAAACGAAACGAGTATCTGGACCGACTCGCATCCGACACAGATGCCGATGCAACCGACATTGGGCTTTCGTACGCGGAGGAAGGCACGCAACTCGTTGATGAGGACGCGCTCGATGCCGAGATCAACCGGTCAGCGCTAATCAACCTCTTCGAGGCGTGCCTGGTCGAGGCGGTAAGACAGGGAGCGTCTGACATCCACGTCCTACCGAACCCGCGACGCCAAACAGAATTTCGCTTCCGCATCGACGGAGCCCTGAGAATTTGGCATACCCATGCCAAGACGAGTCCCGAGGCCATGCTGGCGGTCGTGAAGGACCGCTGCGGAAACATCGATCGCTTCGAACGAGAGGCTGCCCAGGATGGTTTCATTCAGCGTGACGTGGATGGTTCACTCATTCGGTACCGTGTGTCTGTGCTGCCGGTGGCGAATGCTAACCGCACCATACGGGCCGAGAGCATCGTCATTCGTGTGCTTGACGACCGCAAGGTGTTCACTGATCTGAGCCAGATCGGACTTCTTCCTGGAGCCCTCGAACGGTACAAGAAGGCAATCGCAAAGCCGCACGGCATGATCATCATGACCGGGCCTACAGGGTCGGGCAAGAGCACGACGTTGGTGGCGGCACTGCAGGAGGTCGCCAAGCCCGAACTCAACGTGATCACCGTTGAGGACCCCGTCGAGTACGTGATCCCGGCGATTCGCCAGATCAAGCTTGGACCCCGGCTGCACATGGAGCAAGCCCTGCGAGCGATCCTTCGTCACGACCCGGACATCGTGATGGTGGGTGAGATGCGCGACCGCGAGACGGCGGAGTTGGCAATCAAGCTTGCCAACACGGGCCACCTGACTTTCTCGACGCTTCACACGAATGACGCTCCGAGCGCGGTAAGCCGTCTTTACAAGATGGGTATCGAACCGTTCTTGCTCGCGTATGCGATCAATATCGTCGTGGCGCAACGCCTACTGCGAAAACTATGTCCGGAGTGCAAAGAGGTCGACGATGACCCCGACACGATGTTGATGTCTGAACTCGGGTTCAGTGATGAGGAGGTCCAGAACACTACGTTTTATAAGGCCGGATCCCGCAACCGCTGCAAGTCGTGCAATGGTATGGGGTACAAGGGGCGGCGCGCCATTTCGGAGGCACTATACGTCACAAAGGCGATCCGTCAACTGATCGTATCGGCAGGGGAGACGGTGGACGAGGATGCCATTCGCGACACGGCAATCAGCGAAGGCATGCTTACGCTCATGGCGTCTGCCCGTGAGGTTGCAAAGATGGGCGAAACTTCGGTCGAGGAAATCATCCGTGTCACTACACAGGACGACTGATGCAGGTACTTTACGCCTTCATAGCGATGCTTCTCATCGCGCTATTGTCACTCACGCTTCAGCGCGGAGTTCATAGTACGGAACGCCGACAGATCGTAAACGAAGTGGCTACGCAGCTGGTCGGTGTAGGGATCGACGTGGTCGAATACATCGGGCGGCATCCTTTCGACGCCCAGACCGATACGACCGACCCGGTTGTCCAGGCAAAAGGGTTTCCTTTCGTCGAAGACCCCTCGGAACTCACGCCGCCTGGAAGTTTCGGTGGGTGCGCAGATTACTATTCGTGCGGCGACATCGACGACTTCCATGGGATGAACGTAGCGCGCACGGTCGATGGTATCGACTACTCTGTTGACATCGAAGTGGAATACGTGGACGACGATTCGCCGGAGACAGCGTCAGCGACACAAACGTATTCGAAGGAGGTCCGTCTTGAGATCGCGAGCCCGCACCTGTATGTGAGCAGTCGCGACAATCCAATCACGGTGGTTGTCGCACGGGTATTCTCGTATGATCAACCCACAAAGGAATAGATAGCGATGCAATTTCTGCTTGACCACGTTGCCGCTGTCGTAATCACGGGTATTCTCATACTGGTGCTGGGTGCTATCGGCTTCCGCGGCCAGACTACCTCGATTGACTCGACGCAGTACTTCGCGCAGAAGCAACTGCTGCTGGATCTTGTTCAGTTCACTGAACGCGATTTCACAAACATCGGAGCAGGCTTCAACCCGGCGGTTGACGCCGTACAGGCGGGAGACTTCGACACGAGTGGCACGGCAGCATGTACGGGAGGCGGCACGCAGTGCAGCTTCTTCCAGTTCCGTGCGCGCGCTGACTCCAGCGATGTTGCCCCAAGTCTAATCCGCTATGAATGGCGGCAGGTGGGTACCCACGATTTGACCTCTGGTACCGTGCCGGCATACGAATTACGACGCATGACCGGGCCTGTGGCGGGTCCGGCCAACACGTTATCCGGCCAGAGCTCCGGATACATAACTCGATTTCGCCTTGACTTTTTTGCCCCTGCCGGAACGTCGGTTGCTCCGCAGGTGGACAGCATGCGCGTTGTGCAGGTGGATGTGACTGCCGTGTCTCCGCTGGGCATCAGCGAGAACGTGGAGCAGTCGCAGTGGACGAAGGTGTTTCGACCGGTTAATCTCACCAGAACGAATTAATAACTCACCCATGACCAAGAGGGCAAGATGGGACAATCTGCACTAATCCTCTCCGTCGCGGCCACCTTAACGATACTCATACTCCTTGTAGTTGTAGGACGGAATACAAAGGATAGTGACACCGAGCTGGCCTCTTATCATTTCAAAGTACTCACGCGTGAAATCTCGACGACTGGATTGAACATGACCGTTCGGCGGCTGGTTGATGAGCCGTATCAATGGTCCAATCCGGCGTATCCATACGAGTTCACCGATGAGCTCTATCGCGGTGGCACTTTCACTACTACGGCTACCGGCTGGGGAGCCATGGTGCCGAATTTCTACGGAGTCGACCAGGACACGGTCGATGTTGTTTCTACCGGACGAATAACGACAACAGGTGGAGGCGACACGACGCACGTAATCGAAGCGCGGTATGTGAAGGGATACATCGATCTTGGCTTACCGCCGGGGCTCAGGAAGGCGGTCTTCGCCGACTCGATTCTCGACCTGAATGGAGGTGTGAACATCCTGCATACAGACCCGACCGAGGATGCCCACATACATGGCAACGATCAGCTGAGCGCGAGCGGGGCGAACAACAACGTGGAGGGATTCGGCACGGTGTCAAACGATCCGCCGGGTGACATGAGCAGCATCCGGCCGAGTGCAGAGGCTATTTTTGATCCGGTCGATCCCGAATACGATCCCGCGACAGATGATCTGGTCTGGGAAGACGACCCCATCTACCTGCCGCCGATAGATGCCAGTGTTTTGGACTCCACGGTTCATGCCGATGCAGGAGGGCACTACCACGTGCCCCTCGGGGATATGGATCCGCCTCAAGGAAACGAGACCCTGCACACGCTGAATCTCAACAATGTCACGATTGACCCGTTTGTCTTGTGCGGGCCCACATGTGGCACGGCAGATAACCCGATGATGTACTACGTGCCCGGCAACCTGGACGTCAACAACATTGTTATTAAAGGCCATGTGCAGTTCGTTGTGGAGGGGGTGATGAACTTCCAGGGGAGTGTTACAGGCTATGTTGATGCCGACGGTGACGGCAACCCGGATCCGGAGCCGACGGTGGACACTCCCGAGTGGGACGCTTGGATCGACGCTCAGTTAGACGCTGCTGACAACACCACGATCGGCTACTTTATTGAAGGACAGGGTGAAAGTCTTCCCAATAATCCCTCCGTAAAGGTAGCCGGCAACTTCACGATGGTGGGACAGATATACTCCAACGGAGACATCGAGCTCGGCGGAGGCGGCGGTAACGACGTCAACATCATCGGAGGAATCACCTCAGCTGAAGGAAGCGTTGACATCCACGGCGGTATCACGATCAGATTCGCAATGCTTTCTGAATCCGTTCTAACGCCTGGGCTGAATTACATCGTTCCGGAAGGCATCCGTCTGATTGCGTGGGCTGAGTGGTAGAATCATGGCGGAGACGGGACCACATACGGGTGTACATGGGCAAACGGAGGAGGAGAACGTGGAAACGTTAACGAAGGGTGCCGCATCGAACGGCAAGGTTGAAGAGGAGGATCGGCTGCTTCCGGAACCGTACTACCGGATCATCGACACAGTACCTCCGAATACGTACGGTATCGAGCGCGTCCGATTCTTCACCGGCGAAGTAAACGGCCTCCCGGAGATCGAGCGTGCCAAAGTTCGGCAACTGTTCGAATCGTATGCCATGAAGATGGTGCACACGAATGCCTCGGACCTCGATATGGGTGCCGGGTCGTGTAACGGTCTTGTTTGGTTGCGGGTGGATGGCCTGAAGCGACCCTACCCCGATCTTGGCGAGATGTCTGGCGACGAGTCAGAGCTGATGCTGTTGTCGCTCCTAGTACCCCAGCAACAGCAGAAGCTGCTGGAGCGGTTCTCGGTAGACTTCGGCTACAGCATTGCGGTCGGACAGGGCGAGGGCAATCGGAGGTTTCGTAACACGATCTTCTTCGATAATCAGCGGCTGGCTCTCAGCATGCGTATGCTTCCGTGGAAGCCACGGCCGCTGAGAGGCTACGGCTTTCACCCGATCATCGAGCGCGGCTTGCTGTTTCGATATTTGCGCGATGGTATCACGCTGATAACGGGCGTAACCGGATCCGGTAAGAGTACAACCCTTGATGCCATCGTGAATGCCAATAACGAGGATATCGAGGCGCAGATCATAATTATCGCCCAGCCCCTCGAATTTTTGCACACTTCCAAGAAATGTATCGTTAGACATAGGGAAGTTGGAACAGACGTAGCCAGTTACGTGGACGGAATGGTACAGGCACTTAGACAGGATCCGGACGTAGTAGTCGTGGGCGAAATGCGCGACGCTGAGTCTATCTCCAGTGCTCTGGAGATGGCGGACACCGGACATAAGGTGTTCTCGACCCTCCACACCGGCAGTGCGATCGAAACGATCGATCGAATCGTCGCCGAATACCCGACCGATGAACAGGAACGTGTTCGAAACCGGGTGGCAGACGTTCTTAACTGCATCATCTCTCAGAAGCTTCTTCCGTCGACGGGTGGCGGTCGCGTCCTGGCGAAGGAAGTCATGTGGATGACCCCTTCCGCTCGGGCGGCGATCAAGAACGCGAATACGGGCGAGATTTATCAGATGATGTGGGCGGGAGCCGATCAAGGCATGACCACGTTGGAGCAGGACCTGCACCGACTCCTGGCAAACGGCGACATTTCAACCGAAACGGCGCTAAGCTACGCGAACAACAAGCGCAGATTGCTCCAGCTACTGAACTAGTTTATCGAGGAACGTGATGGCGAGGAAGAGCAAGTACGATTCCGTACTGGGCGTTTTCGTGACAGATACGGTTGTCGATGCGGTGTTGATGACCCGCAGCGGCGAGCGCATTCACATTAGCAACAGGTTCGCCCGTCCGCGCTCGCGCATGGGTGATCGGATCTCCGACCTGTCAGCCGTGCTGCCCGGTCTCAAGGATCGATCAGAAACGGACTTCACGCTCGAGATCGGAGACGGCACGAATGGGTCGGACCCGTCAAGCCTGTTCCTTTCATCCGAGTTTGGCGCATCAGGCGGCGTTGGAACCGCCACGGAGGCAGCCGAGAAGGCGACCACTGCGAGGCAGACGTCGCCTATCACCACGCAGCTGAAGGATGTACTCGCCGAGTGTGCGAACATGGGTCACACGACGCCACACATCTCGTTCTGCATGGGTTCGACCGATGTCTCCTACGTGCAAATCACTCCTCCAAAGCAGGAGGAGTCATCCATAAACATCCCGTTTCTAAACAAGTCTGACGCGAAGGACGCGACGGAAAACGACACGGCAAGCAAGCTGCGGGTTTCAGGATTCAAAAGGCGACACCTGCTGAATCACCTCATGGCCCAGAACCCTGGCATCTTCGACAAGAAGCGTGTCGCGTTCATACCCATGACGCCGAAGAACGGCCGCGACCGGTACTTGGCTATCCTGCCGCGGACGCCCGACAGCGTCACGCCGGCTATTGCCGAACTGAACTCCAGCAAGTCCAATCTCTCAGCGATTGCGGACATCGTCGACACCGAACCAACCGTCTACCTGTCACTCGCCAGACGACACGCGAAGCCAGGGGTCCATCGCAACGTAGCGGTCATTCGGGTGGGTTCCGATGACACGATGGTCATGTTTATCCGGGATGGCCAGCTTGCAGAACTGGAGAAGATCCGCTCCCTGACTTCATATGATCCTGTCGAGACTGTATGCAGCCGCGTGCTGCTGAAACAGGACGAGTGCAAGTTTGGCGATTTCGATCAGGTTCTTGTTGTTTCGGATGATCACCGCGATTCTGCCGAACGAACCTACCAGGAATACTTCCCGAAGGCCGCTGTCACTTGGCTTGAGGACGTTCTAACGGAACATCATGTCAAGCTTCCCTCGGAAGGCGAGGTGAATCTGCGCAGCACCTCCACGGCCGCCATCGGCGTGGGTCTGCGGTGGATGAACGATTGGGATAAGACGGACGAGCACGAGACCGTCAACCTCATTCCAAAGCGCCTTCTCCGGAAGAAGAAGCCCTCCGGAAAGATCGCGTGGCACACATATGCGATACTGGTTGCGATCTTTGGAATAGCCTTCTTCTATAGCTGGAAGTTCATGACTCAGGCACAAGAGATAAGCCGCATGCAGACGGAGTTGGAGACGAATCCGCCGGAGTTTCCGGAGGAAGATCCAGCGCTCTTGAAGATGCGTGTCGACAGTCTGAACGCGGCCTATGCGTCCTACACACAGGCGCTCCACATTCTGGATTCGCTGCTTGTCGGAAGCGACCGTTGGACGCGTGGGCTGGCCCGAATGACGGAGTCGACGGGCGACATCGGTAGAATATGGCTCAGGAGTTGGACGCCGGTCGCAGGCAACATGATTAGTCTCCAGGGCAACGCACTCTCGCGCTCGAGAGTGGCTCGCCTCGCCCAGGAGTGGCAGGGTTCCATTGAGCAGCTCAATTTTGCCGACATCCAGAAGATTCGCGTGTACACCTTCTCGATGAAGGTGCCGCTGCCCGCTGAAATTCCTCCCGTCGCACTTCGACTCAGGGAGATGGCGCTGGAGCAGGATAGGGACGTGCCTTTGGCCGCCACACAGTAGGAGATCTCCACGATATTGGCTCACACTTGGCTTAAGCTATGAATTCGAAATTCCTAAACTCAGCGATCCTCACGGTGTTTGCGCTCGTTTTGATCGGAGCCGGGCATTATGCCACAGAAGTGCACCAACCGCGCACTCTGGAGCAGATTCAGGACAAGATCAAGCTGGCCAAGCTGCAGCGGGCGCAGGTGGAAGAGCTTCTGATTGAACAAGCCGCATCAGCCGAGGCCGCAGAGGACGTACTCAGAAAGTGGAAAGCCCGGTACAAGTACATCCCTAACACGTTGAACACAGCGGATGTGGTCCTATACCTTGAGAGCCTCACCAGGTATGGATTCGAGCAGTTTGACGTTACACTTCAAGGGATCACGAATAAGGGAAGTCACAGCTACTACACTTTCAAGGTGAATGCTACTGCATTTCTTGATCCGTTTTACCGCTTCATTTGGCACATCGAGAACAACCGTGAATTTTACCGGATTGAGTCGCTCAGTGTCAGTCACAAGACGCTATACAAGGACAATCCCAATACTGAAAAGCTGCGGCGCCTCGACATGGTCGGCGCATCTTTCATGCTGCACGCGTATTTCGCAGGGTCAACGGGAATTAGCACGACGGAGGATGAGGAGTTGATGCCTCTCACAGAGGATCTCCTTCCACGCAAGTCTCCGGCGCACAACTCATTTTACCCGATCGTCCGGACCGACCTGCCGCCGAACGACGAGCTCTTGCTCGATGCAGAGGCCGGCACGCTCGTGTCCATCGTGGGCGACCGCGCAATCTTCAGCTGGGACGGACGCCAGTACATCCTGGGTGAAGGCGACCGCATCTACCTGGGAGAAATCGTCAAGGTGGATCCGATGATGTCACTGGTCCGCGTCAGCCTCAACAAGGGTGGTCGGATTATTTCCTTCGACATCAAGATGGAGATGGAGGATAAGTACCGGCAAGCCGAAGGTGAGGGTATCCAGGTCCAGCCGATCGACGAGTTCTAGTCCTCTCACGACGTTTACGTTTACAAAACCGGATGCGCGTCGATACATCGGGAAATACGTCCTTCCCGAATCACGACCGATCCGATG
>JAHHLP010000209.1 GCA_018679295.1 Rhodothermia bacterium | reverse complement strand
CGTTCCCGCAGCGCGACCTGCACGTGAAGACGGCGCCGCCGTGGGCGGTTTCGCAGTAGCGGGACGGCGCGGTCAGGCGGGCACGTCGACCCAGGTCGAGTAGGCGTGGGGCGACGGAGCCTGCTTGCCTGGGTGCTTGTACTGACGATGGCCGCCGCGGGTGCGGGCCGATCGCCAGCCGTCGTTTTCGATCAACTTGATAACGTCCCGGAGCTTGATCGTCGGGGACCACAATTGCTCAAGAGGACGAAGGGCCGTAGATTTGTCGTTACATGCTGGAGCAAGTCTTCGGCTAGAATCCCACTGAGGCTGAGTGCGATGACTTCCATTGTTCAAGACAACCGTGAAGCTGTCGAGCAGCTATGCCGACGGTTTCGCGTGCGTCGCCTGGAACTGTTCGGCTCGGCTGTGGGCAGTGAATTCGACTCCAAGACGAGCGACCTGGATTTCCTCGTCGACTTTCAGAACCTCGAGCCAGAGGAGTACGCCGACACCTACTTTGGTCTACTGGAGGGGCTGCAGGAGCTGTTCAAGCGAGACGTCGATCTCGTCATGGTTTCGGCAATCAAGAACCCATACTTTCTAGAGAGCATCGAGCGATCAAGGACCCTCTTGTATGCGGCTTGAGTCCAAGACATTTCTTTTCGATATTCTCCAGGCCGCCAAGAATCTTCAGCGGTTCAGTCAAGACAAGGCGTTCTCGGATTACGAAGACGACGCGCTGCTCCGCTCTGCTGTTGAACGGCAGTTCGAGATCATCGGTGAAGCTCTTCGTAGACTATCCAAGGACGATTCCGAGACCGCAGCGCGAATCGCCGAACATCGAAGGATCATCTCGTTCCGGAACATCCTGATCCACGGCTACGCCGAGATCGACGATCGGATCGTCTGGGACATCTTACGAAACAAGCTACCGAACCTGCTGGAACAAGTTCAGTCTCTTCTCGGCGACGATTGAGCAGCGCCAAGCCATAGACACGCGATACAATCGCGCCTGGGCCGGAGTGGCGGAACTGGTAGACGCAGGGGACTTAAAATCCTCTTCCCGCAAGGGAGTACAGGTTCGAGTCCTGTCTCCGGCACCAAGGGTCGTTCAGCCCATCAGCGGCTGCCTGATCCCTCGTCGGTCGAGAAGCCGATCTGGCGACGCCGCTGATCAAGGCTGGGCGGTGCCATGAGTTGTCGGATGGCGTCAAACACAACGCGCAACCTCTCGTCGTATCTCTGCTCGAGTTCGGCGAGCTGTCGGCCAGGTCCTTGTGAGTCGCGAGCATCTCTCTGAACGTGATGAAGGCACGCATGATGGCAATGTTGACCTGAATCGCCCGCTTGCTCCTCAGGATGCTCGAGAGCATGGCAATTCTCGAACTCCTCTCCGCAAAGCTGGAACATGAAATCGTCGGGGAATCGGTCGGAATTGCGTTTCACAGCTGATTCAGCGCAGCAGTCGAATCTGACCGCAAGGAATAATCATACAACTCTCATTTGACTCTCCGCGATTAAAGTCAAGTTTGAGCCCGACGGCCAATTGAGGATCGGTTGCCCCACCTTGATCTATTCGACTCTCGCATGCCTGAAATTTGAGGCTATCACCTTGAACGAAGAGCGCATTCGGCAATACGAAACAATTCTTAGCCCTGGGATATCGTGTTCCGATGGCCAAAACAAATTCTTCACCGGGTTCAAGGGTTTTATTTACCGAGGGCTTGTTTACGGAGTGCTTCAGTTCGTCAAACATGCGATCCGTAATTTCCCCGCCATCCAGGGCCCATACTTTTGGCATTGGAATTACGTTGAACTGCGCATCGCAAAAAGCAATTGGATACTCGTATTCCTTGGAGAAAGCAATCTGAAGATGAATGGGATTGGTGCTGTCATTCGTAATCGTGATGGGTATGTATCTAAGATTGTGATCCGTCCCCAAAGCGTCGGTGTAGCCGGTGCCGCGGTTAATACCATTGTCAATCCGCAGCCCGGTTCTTGCCGCGGGGTGCAAGTTGGGGCCATTCTCAATCTGCGGTTCCCCTTTCGATGTTTGCGGATTGGCGGAGCAACCCATCAGTAGGATTAAAAGCCCGAGGATAGTTCTGAATCTCACGCACTCGCTGTCCGCAGACCGTTCAGACGCGACGTTCGTCAACGACAACCCGACCTGCAGCGTGACTAGCGGCATTGAATGATGTCCTCCGTGCAGCGAGCCGGGCATCAGTAATCACGCGAAGCCTCCGACATTCGGCTCACGGACTCAGGTGTCCGTCTGGGTGTCCATACTCCTCGGACTGTAGAGTACTCCTCGTACTCCTCGTAAAGGGAAAAGGGCGACGAATCAAATAAACGTTGATCCGCCGGCCCTTCTGATTCGGCTTAAAATCCCCTTCCCGCAAGGGAGTCCGAGTTCGAGTCTCGGCTCCGGCACCACCGCTTTCGAACATTCAGTACAGCGTTGCTCAATACACCAGTTGTGCGTATATTGGTGTATAACCTCTGGAGGCAGAAACCCGTGGCT
>JAHHLP010000186.1 GCA_018679295.1 Rhodothermia bacterium | reverse complement strand
GTTCTAAGGATACCACAGGCGAGGAGAGTGGAGAGAACGAGAAACAGTCAGACGGTCAGGACGGCGAGCGGAACGACGACACGAGCTCTAAATCATCGGATGAGTCGCCGGATTCCGAACAGAATCAAGACGACCCTTCCAAGGAGCGCCTCGCCGCCGAGCAGGAGCGCTCCGAGGAGGAGATGCGCGATCTGGAGAAGCGGCTCCAGGAGATTCAGGAGATGATGGACGAAATGCCGCAGAATGCCGGTCAGCGGTTGCAGCAACTCCGTGACGAGCTGCGACAGCAAGGGTTGCCAGAAGAGATGCAGAAGAACGCGGAGCAACTCAGAAATCAGGAGTTGCAGCCTGCGATGGAAGGACAGCAACAAATGCAGCAGCAGCTTTCCCGACTGCAGGAGCAGCTCAGTCAGATGCAGCAAAACATGCAGGGAAATCAGCTGCAACTGAACATCGCCGGGCTGCGACAGGTGCTGAACGACATCCTTGTTCTGTCGCAGCAGCAAGAAGAGACTCGGAATGATGTTTCGGAGACAGAAGCTGACAGTCCGGCATTGAGAAACTATGCGAGACTCCAGGTAGAGCTCGGCGAGGGTCTCCGCGTGGTCAGCGACACGCTGCAGAAGCTGTCCAGGGAAATCCCCGAGATGTCGCGGCAAGTTCAGGCCGAAACGGGCAAGGCCCTACGCGAAATCCAGATGGCGACTGAATCGCTCGCGGACCGATCCGCCCGACGGGCATCGGGACACCAAAAGGCTTCGATGATGCATCTCAATGAGCTTGCCTTGTTGCTGAGTGACCTGCTGAACATGCTGATGAATCAGCAGATGGGCATGGGAATGCCCTCCATGGAGCAAATGCTGCAGCAAATGCAGCAAATGGCGGGCCAGCAGCAGCAGTTGAATGATCAGATCCAGCAGATGTTGAACGACATGCATGGCCAGCGACTCACGAAAGACATGCAAGCGCGAATGCGCCAGCTGGCAGAGCAGCAGGCACGCATCCGCGAGCAGTTGAAGGAGATGTCGCGTAATCCCGAGCTGAGAGGAAAAGCGCTCGGCGATCTCGACAAGATCGCGGAGCAAATGGAAGAGACTATCCGGCAACTGGAGCACTCACGGGTGAACCGGGAACTCATCGAGCGGCAGCAACAAATCCTGACTCGTCTGCTCGACGCCTCCCGGTCAATCAACCAGCGTGGGAAAGAAGAGCGCCGTGAAGGGCGCACAGGAGAGGATTTGAATCGAGAAAGCCCCGCAGAACTCACGCCGGACGAGCAGGTGAATCAGTTGCGGCGAGACCTCATACGGGCACTGGAGAGCGGCTACGCACAGGACTACGAAGAACTGATCCGGAGGTATTTCAACCTCTTGCAGCAGGACCTCGAGCCGGTTCCCGCGGAATGATCAATCAAGCGTCGGACGCCGTTCTCAACTGCGCTACCGGCAGGTTTTGAGACCGTAACGATAGCCGGTGCAGCTCCGCGGCAATCCCGAAACTCGTTTGATGGGATTCCTCAACGGCGATAGCCAAGGTGCGAAGGCCTTTTATTACGCTCCTAATTTTCGTAAATTGAAGGGCTTATTGAAATGCCTGACACGCCGGACCTGTCGCCAATCAGCGGGCGAAGATATTGAATTTCAGCTCCTCACCGCTCTCGTTTGATTTGCGCGGCCCGGCCTGAAGACGACACCTCTTCGACAGGCATCATCTACGACCACAATCTTAACCCTAACCAGAGTCACTACAGGTATGGCAGACGCGATGAGGGTTCTCTTCATCTCCGGAGAGGTCGCACCCTTTACTGAGGAAAACGAGATCTCATGGCTGGTTCGGCATCTGCCAGAGCAAGTACATGAGACGGGTGATTTCGAGACGCGCATCATGATGCCCCGGTATGGCATTATTTCCGAAAGGAGAAATCGACTCCACGAGGTAATCCGGTTGTCCGGAACGGAAGTCGAAATGGGCACGGAACGCCACACACTGAAGGTCAAAGTTGCTTCCATTCCAGGAATACGCCTTCAGGTCTATTTCATGGACAACAACCACTATTTCAAGAGAAAAGGTATCATTGCCGACCGCGAGGGCAAGTTCTTTACCGATAACGGTGCACGCGCGCTCTTCTTCGGCCGGGCCGGCCTGGAAACAATCCGAAACCTGGGATGGGCGCCCGACATCGTCCATGCCTTTGGATGGGCCAGTGCATTCGTCCCGCTGCTCCTGAAGACAGAGTTCGGAACGGACCCGCTTTTCGCCGATACGAAGACGGTCTACACACCGGACAGCGTGGATCCGAACGCCATCTTCGATGACGAGACCGTGACCACGTTTGGCCTCGAAACGGACGCAGGACTCGTCGGGGGTACGCTTTGCGAAGCCGGAATGGCCTATGCGGACGCCGTCGCATATCCGCCTCACATCGACCCGCCTTCAGACGCAACCCCGCAGTTCACCATGGACCTTGATCAGGTTCGAGAACTGGGTTGTGAAATGTATGAACAGGTCGGTAGTGGCGTAGCCGTCTGATCGATCATCAACTGGTATGCCAGCCCCAGTCGGTTCGTAGCCGGCTGGGGTTTTTTGGTGAAGTCGAAACTCACGGCATACGAAAAGCCTACCACCATGCGTTTTGGCTTTCTATGCCGCCGCTACACGACCGCAGTACCCCAACCAACGACCGTGGTATCCCAACCAACATGAAGTCATCCCGACTGGTCACCCTGCTTCTGTCCGCGGGATTTCTTGCCCTGGGCTGCGACGACCCGTCACCGCTCAGCGCCGACCTGGTTGACACTTCCTCAGGCGCTCCCGAAACAGTGATATTCGCGCTGGGAGCACTGCCAACAACTTTCGCAGCGGACATCACCGGAAATGCGCGCCGCAGCCTGGTCGGACAAGTCGACGATCCCGTAGCCGGACGCATCTCTGCTGCTGCCGCGATGGACTTTGCCAGCCCCGTTGCCCTCTCGGACGACTTCGAGGCGGGCCCGGTCACCGTAGCGGAACTCCGCCTGCAGCGATCCTATCAATACGGGGACACGACCTCGACGGTACAGGTTGCCGTACGGTCCATTGATGAAGACTGGGATGCATCAGGCTCAACGTCCAGCGACGAGGTACCATCGGGCTCCGTGGTAACCACAGGCGCAATCGTCGGTAGCGACACCTTGCTCACCATCCCTCTCCCCGACGCCTGGATCGAGGAGAACAGTAGTTTGCTCAGATCTACTGACTTCGTCAGCGAGTTCAAGGGCTTCTACATTGATGCCGTCGGCGGCAACGCGGTCCTCGGCTTCAGCTCGCAAGGCAGCTCCTTCCGCGTCGTATCAGGCGAGGACACGGTCGACTTTGTAGTCAGCCGAAACCTTACGCTCATCGATCAGGAAGAGCCAGGTACGGCTCCAGCCGGAACCGTGGTACTTCAGGACGGAATTGGTAACGGCCTCACTCTGGACTTCTCCCAGGCTGTCGACAGCCTCGCAAGCACGGCCCTGAACAGAGTTGCTGTTCGACTCCCGATCGACTCAACGAGCGCAACCTTGCCTGCTAACTTCGTTCGCCCCAGGCCTACCCAGGTGGATCTAGCGGGAGTAACTTCCGACAGCGTTGTGGTTACTATCGCGGTGAGCGTTCAGGACGAAAGTGGACTTCGTTTTGAATCCGCGTCGCTGAATGCCGTCGTGCAAGCAATGCTCCTCGGCGAAACCCCCTTCGACAAATACGTGCTCACCGGCCACCTCGATATCGCGCCCGTCGATAACACCATCGATGCGCTCATCATCCCCGACGGATCGTTGGGCCGTCCCTCGCCGAAACTGGACTTCACCGTGGTGATACCCTGAAAATGCTTTTCGCCAGAAGCCGCAGACTGCCAGCAGCGTCCTCCGCCTTGACCGGGGTGGCGTTGGCCGGATCTCTATTCGCTGTCCTCGTGATCACGAGTCCTGATGCCCTGGGACAGCGTTCGACACAAGGTTCGTTGTATTCGCGTCTGGGAATCGGCGAGTTGCAGTCCTTCGGGTCGTCACAGGCCCAGGCACTTGGTGGCGAAGGCATCGCACTAGGTTCATCGCAGCGAGCCGCTTTTGCCAATCCCGCCGGACTGGGCGATCAGCTTCTTACATGGGCGGGAGCCGGCCTGCGGTACGAAACCGTGTCCGCCACCGACGAACTGGAGAACAACAGCAAGGTCGGTTACGGCAGCATCGATCACGTGATGTTCAGCTTTCCGATCCTCTCGAGGAAGCTGGGCTTTGGAGCTTCGTTCTCACCTTATTCACGAGTGGGTTATAACGTGCGCGTGACGGACGAGCTTCCCGGTGCTGATGGCGAAGAGCCGACGCCGTACGCCAT
>JAHHLP010000107.1 GCA_018679295.1 Rhodothermia bacterium | reverse complement strand
CGCTCGTCCCGTACCGTCGCCGCAGCGTTATACTTCGCCCCCCTGTGCCTGCCGGCAAATAAACGGCTGCGCCAAGATTGAGTGAGTCCTTCCTTGGCGACATTGAGGCCGGCAAGAGCAGCGCTTCGCGCAGATTGAAGTGGATCTTCAACCACGCGAAGCTCTGCCTGAGGCTCTGGGGAATCGGGCGCCTCGTTCCTGTAGTAGATACCCAGGCCCACGAACGTAAGCACCGCAATCAGAAGCGACTTCGCCATATCGAATTTTGGACTACAAGTTCGCCTGTTTTACCTACGCCTCAGGTATCGACGGATTGTCTGGCAGATTCAAACGTCAGCTGATCAAAAGAAAAAGGGACCTCAATCGCTCGAGGCCCCTTCTTCCGGTTGTTCACCAGTCCTTGTGAGGAGGACGATGATCTACGCACTACCATTCACTATAGGCAACCAGCTCAAGTCGGTTTTCGGTACCATTGAAATTAGTTGATATCGTGGCAGACGGAGTTCTGTAATAGATCTTCGGAGATCCTTGCAACGTTGCCGTACCCTTGGTCGTGATGCCGCCGTACACACTCGGATTACCGCCAAGGTACACGTCGCCCTGTGCATAAAACTGCGCGGCCACGTCAATCGAACCGTTGATCTCGAGATCGCCGCCCGCGTACATCGCGATCGAACTCTCGTCTGCACCCGTGTAGCCAGAATCACCAACCTCCATGTTACCGGAAATGTCGATGTTCCCATCTACGATAAACATCACGTAGCCATCAATCACGGCGCCGCCGCTCGAGTAAAGGTTTCCTGACACATGAAACACAGTCGGGTTGTCGTACGTGCCATACGTCATCGAACCCGCCAGGGTCATGTCACCGGCCACCTCCGTCACTGTATATCCACTGGAGGCGACATTACCGATCCATGAGGTTGCGTCGAAGGTCGGGATGAGCACGTCTTCGTCGGCCATATAGACACCGTCGGTCGCAGCGCCCCAGTAGTTTGGCTGAAACGTGTTATCTAGAGCGTTGTTGGGGTTGGCGGTGGCGCCATCTCGATAGGTCCCGAAGCCTTCTACGAATGCCTTGTTGCCGTTTACGTGAATGCTTTTGTTCGTATGCATGTTTGCATTGAGTTCGGCACCCTCTTCTCCCTGGACGAAGACCTCGGTTACGATGGCTCCGCCAAGTTCCAGGCTCTCATCGCTCACAAGAGCGTATTTGAGAAAACTCGGTGCTGGAGGCAGCGCTGCTACAACGACCTTGTATTTAGCCAGGACCCGGTAATCTAGCGGCAAGTCGTCGGTAGCCAGGATAGACCCTACCGAGTTCACCGTTGCCATGTCCGCCGCGATCGTAATATCAACGTCGTACTCTCCATTAGAGGCCTCTCCCGAAAACTCCGTGGGCACAAACGAATCGGCCAATCCTTGCTTCGCGATGGCAAGACCGGTCAGGGCTGCCTCCCTAGCCAGCACCTCGTACTGATGATCGGAGATCCGCGCCTCGGTGTCCAGCGTCCTTTGGTTCCGGTCTAGCGTGTAGTAGGCGCCGGAGATGCTAAAAGCTACCAGCGCGATTACGGCTACCTTACCCATGGTGGTTCACTCCTGTCAATTGTGGAGGACTGGGGATTTTAAACTTGTTGGGGCGAGATCTCTCGTTTCGGGTGAGACCCCTCGTGATTTACAGTGAGCTATCTCTGAGCATCCTCGGCCGGAACGTCGACTGCCAGCGCGTGTCTCGAATCGTTACGCCTTCCCGCGCATCAACATCTACCGGCGACGCAGCTGCCAAGGCGACGCGAATCTGTTTGGCATCACCCGCGGTGCTCGCTGGGTTGCCCTCCTCGTTCAAAACCTGGACGGCCCAGTCTGTGAGGGTACCTATCGAACCGCCGGTCACGTTTCCTTCTACCAAACGCTCGATTTGATAGAACGTAACGTTGCCCTCGCCTTTCCGATACCGAGATCCTGCCTCCTTACGACGGTATGTAACCAGCCGCTTGGTTGTGTCCGTCGGGCTGGTCTGTGCCCGGAAACTGAAACTTCCCACATACCCTTCGCCGCCGGTCGTGTCCTCTGTCAGATTCTCGACTGAGCTCACGTTCTGCATGTCGCGTTGGACCGTCGATGTGAAGTCGAGCACCTGCTGCTGAAGCATGTAGTAGCTGGTCGCTTCTGCCGAAGCCAGCTGATTTCGATGATGCGTGGCAACCATCATCAGAAGAATCACTGCTCCGACAATCGACGCTACGATGTTGTCAAATAAGAATTGCATGGCTTGATACGGTCAATGTTGAGCTCAGAAGTGCTACCAGTTGCAGCGACTGCCGCATGAGAACATCTGCGAGAGATAGATCGTGTCCGGTCGCGCTATGTTCTGCGAATACACCTTGATGGTGACCTTCTTGAGCTTGGTCGGATAATCGACCTCAGTCGAACTGTCGATTGGATCGACGTAGCTGACTATCGCCTCGGCGCGAAATCCAAGATTATTGCCATTCAGCGTTCTTGAACGCTCCATAATGGCGCCGTGGAAATCATCGATATCGTTCGTGCCGCCCGACTCCATGTTTTCCTGGTTGGACTCACCATACTCCGACATATGCTCGAAGGTCGTGCGATACACACTGGTGAGTTCGCTGGACGACGAGACAACCTTGTCCCGCGTCGCCTCATCAAATGACATTGAGCCAATTTCTTCGAGGACGTCCACTGCGACTCCCGTGGACCGAATTGCCATGTCCTCCTTGACCATATTGAGGCGTGTATTCAACACGTTTCGATGCTGATTGAACGCAAAAAGCGTGGTTACCACCATCGAAAGGACTGCCAACATTGTCTGTGGCATCGTTAAACGACCATTTTACATTGGTTTGAAGCTATAATGACGTTACTTGCTCAAATCTTTTGCAGACCTGACAGAGACGGGTATCGGCGGTGCGCGATAAAGCTTAAATCGGAAAACGGAGCCCAAACAGTCCGGTCGGGTCGTGACTACCACTTCTCAGGCAAAAAAAAGGCCCGGGAGCGTGTGCCCCCGGGCTTTGATCGTCCGTTGTTTCCTCATCACTTAATCCACTGCATCAACGAACAAATCAGACTTGTCTTCAGCAATACGGTCTCTCGCTTCGTGATAGGACACGAGCGTATACAGGTCCGGATCGCCGTCATTCCAGATCTGCGCCAGCGCTGGTGAAGCCTTCACATAGTTCATGTTGGGAGTGCCCTGAAGCTGGGCGGTCCCACGGGTCGTTACGCTCCCGTAAACAGTAGGAGTACCGGTCACCCTGAAATCTCCGTCGGCAAAGAACTGACCAAAGATCTCGACATTACCCGAGAAGTTGATGTTGCCGCTGGCGTAGAAAGCCATGGTGCTTTCAGTGCTTCCCTCGGCGGCCATCCCCCCTTCCACGTTTCCTGACATGTTGATGTTGCCCTCAACCATGAACATGACATAGCCGTTGAACGCGGTGCCACCTGTCGCATCAAGATCTCCGTTGATCACCCACACAAACGGATCCTCCTTTGTGCCGCCGAGATTGTACTCGCCGGACAGCGTTGTGGGGCCGCTGACCATATCCGGGACAACATTGTCGATGTAGGCGTCGACCGAGAACTGAGGAATCTCGATCTCAGGTACCTCAAAAACGGACGGCCGATCCAATTCGTTTTCCTGGGGTGAAAAAGATGTTTCCAATGCACCGGACGGATTGGATGACGCTCCTTTCGTGTGCGTTCCAAAACCGGAAACGTTGACATTGTTACCTGTCACTTTCAGGCTGCCATTCGTGTGAACGTTGGCGTTCTCTGCGTCGGCAAACGCTGCCAACTCCACATCCGGCGAACCGGCTAATTCGAGTCCGCCATTCGAAAGAAGTGCATAGTCGAGAAACGGCGGCACGTCCGTGGCTGTAGCTGTGGGGTTGCGCTCGTATTCTGCGTAGATCTTCCAGACGATGGGCATCGACCGAGAATCATTCATGCGACCCTGCGACTCGATGCGGTAGCGCGAACCACCCTTGGATAGCACGGTTCTATAAGAGCCATCCGGTAGATCGCCAGTGATCAGTGA
>JAHHLP010000117.1 GCA_018679295.1 Rhodothermia bacterium | reverse complement strand
GCACTGCAAACCGTCAGCTACAGCCAGCTGTCGATTGTTGCCGAGGAGCACAAGCGGCAGCTCGAGGAGATCCCGGCTATCCTTCCTGCTGATGGCCCGGTCGTCTCGGGGTATGGCATGCGTCGGCATCCGATCCTGAAAATCGTCCGACCGCATCGCGGAGTCGATATCCTTGTCCACGAGGGCTCCGATGTTGTTACTCCCGGCGACGGAATCGTGAAAGAAGTCGGGAGAGGAGGCGGGCTTGGCCGTTATGTTCGTATTTCTCATCCAAGCGTCGGGTACGTGTCCACGTTTGCGCACCTGTCGGATGTTCCGGATGGGATAAAGCGCGGTCGACGGGTCAAACGTGGCGATGTAATTGGATTCAGTGGAAACACTGGCCTCTCCAAGGCGCCGCATCTTCACTACGAGGTGCGCGACGAGAGTGGCAAATCGTACAACCCGATCTATTTCTTTGCACCAAGCATGACGCCGGCGCAGTACGAGAAGCTCCTCGCAGAATCACAAAAGGGTGAAGTTTCACTGGATTAGTACCCTTCTGAGCTGGAATTTTAATGGGTTTCCGTCTTTGACGGGAACCCATTCTTTATATCTCGATCTATCACGTCGCCTCGGGTCGGGAGATTGGTTTGGTGCTTGCATTTTAGATGTTGAGCCCATATAGTCCCGACCATCGGCAAGCGTTTTATTGAAACGCGCGGCAATAGCCCACCGAATCATACATTTATATGTACTGGACACTGGAACTAGCATCCTACCTGGAGGACGCCCCCTGGCCGGCCACGAAGGAGGAGTTGATTGATTACGCAGAGCGAACCGGATCGCCATTCGAAGTGGTCGAGAACCTGAAGGCGATAGAAGACGATGGCGAGCCGTACGAAAGTATCGAGGAAGTATGGCCCGACTTCCCCACCGCGGACGACGACTTCTACTACGAAGAAGAGTAGCGCTCGCGAATACTCTACCCGTCAATCTGCGCCTCCCAGTCCCACATCCCGGATCTCGTTACAGATTCCGACTGAACGTTCCCCTCAGCATCTGTCTTGCGGTTCTTGTCGCCCTCGGTCTGTCACCGCTCGAAGGGGCCAGGACGGCACTCGCTCAGGACGCGGCTGCCGAATCGGACGACCAATCCGAGTTGGCGCCGTCGCGCCCGCCGATTGTAACCGACATCGCCTTTCGGGGCGATCTCATCTTCCCTCAGGAATCCCTTGAACTGCGGGTACGATCTCTAGCCAATCGTGAGTTGCTCGGCTGGACCGGTATCCGTTGGTGGCTGGGACTTTATCGCCTCGGTGCGTCAGGCAAACTAGGCAAGAGACTCGGCGGCGCACTCATGTCGGCCGGGGAAGAACCGGCATATATCGACTCAAGCCTCGTCGACGCTGACGTTGAACGGCTTCGACTCTACTATCAACAGGAAGGCTATCGAAGCGCCAGAGTTGAGGCCTCCATCGTTCCGGGCGGCAATCCGCGCCACGTGTCGATCGTTTTCGACGTCGTCCCTGGAAAGCCGACCTACATACGCAATGTGTCATTCGAAGGTCTCGACCGCCTCCCCCGGGACGCGGCTCGCCGTATCGCCGAGCGATCCCTCATACGCCATCGACGAGAGGACGTAGGTGACGATTTGTCGTTTGTAGCGGTCCGCGAAAGGTACTCGGAATCAAAGCTGCTCGAGGAAAGAAGGCGAATCCTCACGGCCCTGCTAGACCGCGGCCACGCGTCCGCCACGCGAGATTCGATCCGCGCTATCGTCTTTGACACGTCCCGGGACTCGTTCGATGTCCGCTTCCGGATCCGGCCGGGTCCCCGATACAAGTTTGGCAGTGTCACCTACATCGTCAGCGGACCGGAGTCGCGCGACTTCGTGCGTCGTGACACCATTGACGCCGTGGAGGTCGACTCCGTAGGCCGTCGTTTTTCGGTGACGTCCACCATCTTCTCCGAGAGCCGTCTTGATCTCAACCTGCTCCGCAGATCACTTCAGTTTGAGCCCGGGACATGGTACAACAAGTCACTGTTGGACGCGACCAAACGGCGACTCGAAAGCAGCGGCGTATTCTCGTTCTCGGACGTCCAGCCTTTGCTGCCGGATCAGCAACGCACTGGATTTCCAATCTTGCCGCACCAAATCGAGCTCCGAACACGCCAGCGGCACCAGGTCAAGCTCCAACTCTTCTTTCTCCAGCGCTCCGGACTTCTGGGCACGACCGATCGCGACTTTGGTGCAGGCGTCGGCGTTACTTTCAGAAACACAAACTTGCTCGGCGAAGGAGAGGCATTTCAATTCCGTACCTCTATATCATCGTCCGCCGACAGGGCGCTCGAAGTCCTCAATCCGATTGAGATCTTTCGAGCATCCAGACAGAGTGAGGTAGAGGCGTCCATCAACTTTCCGTACCTGGTCAGGCCCTTCCGAAGGATCGAAGGGCTTGCGAACTTCTACGACGTCAGGACGCGCCTTTCGGTGAGTCTTCTTGCTGCAAGACGCGACGAACTCCGCCTCATTATTCGTGGTCGCGGATCCGGAAGGCTGCGCCTCGAGCTTCAGCACTCCCCAACGCTAACATCGTCCTTCGATATTCTCGACCTGACAATCAGCAACCCGGATACACTGGAGGGATTCCGTCGGGTGTTTCTGGACAGCGTGCTGGCGGCAGTCTCTGATCCGGTGCTTCGGGGCCAGATCGTGGAGGACTACACGAAGCCCCAGGTCAACAACGCATTTCGCTACCGGCTTATCTCCTCAAATGCCAATCCGCTCAAACGTGATCGCGGGCATTCGTATGAGGGGTCGATCGAGGTAGGAGGCAACCTGCCGGCGCTGCTTGATCGGACGATCTTCACGCCGGGAGTCATTGAAGGAAGCCTTCCCGGACTTCCCTTCTTCGGTGGCAGTGGTGAGACGCGTCTCATCTATCGTCCGTATCTCCGATTTGTTGTTGACTTGAGGCAATATCAAAGGATGAACCGCAATCTTGTGTTTGCATGGAAAGCGCTCGCGGGCATATCTCACCCCACTGGAAAATCAGATGTCGTACCCTTCGACAAACGCTTCTTCAGCGGTGGCTCCTTCAGCGTACGCGGTTGGGGCTTAGGAGAACTTGGACCGGGACAGGCGAGGCTTTCATCGACCGGTTCGAGTGCAGAGGCGAACATTCTCGGTGGGGACATCAAGCTCGAGTTTAGCGCCGAACTGCGTCAGATCATGCTTCGTGATATCTTCGCTGCGGATTGGGTTGTGACTCCATTCGTTGACGCAGGCAATGTGTGGTTCGGCCCGCGCAACCCTGGTTTTGAGACAAGTACGGGAGAGAAAGATGATGGTCGTTTCCGCGGGCGCGATTTTATCGGTGAGATAGGCGTCGGGTCCGGCGTGGGCCTCAGGCTGGCCTGGGAGTATTTCATCGCTCGCCTTGATTTTGCCTACAAAGTGCACGACCCTGCCACTGGTGAGTTCTTTCCCCAGCGACTTGATGAGCCGCGGCTTCATTTTGCCATCGGGCATACGTTCTAGGTTTTTTCTAAACAGTCAATGACATGAATATTGAAGGATTCCTGAGCGTCCTTACGCGATGGAGACGGCGAGTCTTTCAGCGCCAAGAGGATCAGCGGATCAAGGATCGCGTTGACGCGCTTCGGGCCGCCGCTGTCTTTGCTGATCTGCGTTCGAGCCACCTGAACGTCGTCGCGGAAGTCATGCACGAGCGCCGCTTCAAGCGCGATGAATTCGTGTATTTCGAGGGGGATCCCGGGCTCGGGCTCTACCTCATTCGTCAGGGCGCGGTGCGTCTGACCCGGCGCAACGAGCACGAAGAGGAGGTTGAGGTCGTTGAGTTGGGAGAGTCGGATATCTTCGGCGCATTGTCACTCTTCGAGGATCTTCGAAGAGTGGAGTCGGCCCGATCTATGGCGGACACGATTGTGTATGGGCTCTTCCGACCGGATCTCACGGCCATGTCTAATCGCAATCCTGCTGCGGCCGCTAACGTGTACAGGGCACTCGGCCGGCACGTGGGTAGGCTCTACGCGTCGATGCTGGAGTGCATCGAACAGCGATTCGGCCGGACCTCCACTCTGGAGATTCTCTCTCGTACTGCCAGCGTGCCGGAAAGACTTCCTTCGTAGAGGGCGTTCACACAAGCGGTCGTTGGTTCGACCGTCCTATCGTCACGGGGACTCACAATGAAGCTCGCCAAGGGCACGACCCACCGGGTCTCAATCGAGAAATTTGCGGACAAGGGGAAGTCGATTGCCAGAATCGATGGAATGGTCGTGTTTGTCAGCGGCGCAGTGCCGGGTGATGAGGCGGAGATCAGCATCCGCAGGACCCGCAAGAAATTCGCTGAGGCCGAGATTGAGCGACTTGTCCGGCCGAGCGAGCTGCGTACAGACCCCGAATGCCGCTACTTTGGTTGGTGCGGGGGTTGCAAGTGGCAACACGTTGACTATCAGGCACAGCTGAAGGCGAAGCGCGATAGTGTTCGCGAGGCATTTCAGCATGCAGGTGGCTTCGATGATCCGGTCGTACAGACTGTCTTGCCCGCTGAACAAACATACTTCTATCGAAACAAGATGGAGTTCTCGTTTAGCGCAAATCGCTGGCTTACGCGCAAAGAGATAGAGTCGGGAAAGAGATTCGACAAGGATTTCGCGCTGGGACTTCACGCCCCCGGACAATTCGCCAAAGTCATTGATATTCACGAGTGCCATCTGCAGTCGCACGAAAGTGTTCAGATTGTCAACCTCGTGCGTGATCTTGCACGGACGCAGGGATGGGATCCGTGGGATGCAAGGAAGTCGAGAGGCCTGTTGCGCCACCTCGTGATTCGTGAAGGAAAGAAGACCGGGGAGAGAATGATCAACCTGGTTCTTTCCCGTTTCGAAGAGGAAGTCGTCGACGCGATCACCGAATGCCTCAGATCAGCACCGTCAGCCGTGACGACATTCGTGGTCACGATCAATGATACACCTGCGCAAACTGCGATCGGCGACGAGAGTCATGTCGTCTTTGGGCCGGGATACATTACAGATCGAATTGGCGGCTACAGCTTTCAGATCGGTCCGCAGTCGTTCTTCCAAACCAATACGATTCAGGCGGAGAAGCTGTATGAGGTCGCCCGGGAATATGCATCGCTTTCGGGGTCAGAGTGTGTCTATGATGTCTACTGTGGCGCGGGAACGATAGGAATCTATCTCGCCGGAGAAGCGGCAAGAGTGGTCGGACTTGAGCTTGTGCCGGAAGCTGTCCGCGATGCGCGAACGAATGCTACTCTGAATGAAGTGAGTAACTGCAACTTCGTTCAAGGAGATGTTCTTGGAACGCTGAACAACGACTTTCGTGAGAAACACGGACAGCCGGATGTAATCATCCTGGACCCCCCGAGGGCGGGACTACACCCCAAGGTAGTCAAGAGAGTGGCGGCTCTGGGTAGTCCCCGAATCGTCTATGTCAGTTGCAATCCGCAGACCCAGGCGCGCGACATCGCGATGATGGAAGGTGCCTACCGGATTGATGCATTGCAGCCGGTCGATCTCTTCCCCCACACGGATCATATCGAGAACGTCGCGCAGCTTAGTTTGGCAAAGTGACTAAGCGGTCGTTTCAAACGCAGGCCAGAATGGGAAAGAAGGCTTTTGTCACGGGTGGGACCGGCTTTGTAGGCAGTCATCTGGTTGATGAACTGATGCGCAGAGGGTACGAGGACATTCGCTGCCTCGTGAGGTCCGACCCAAAGTGGCTCAAGGAGAAGCCGGTCACACTTGTGAAGGGGGACTTGGCCGACGAGGGCGAAGGGTCGGAGCTGAGCGCCGCGTTAGCGGGAGTAACCCACGTTTATCACGTCGCAGCCGTCACCCGTGCGCGGAAGGAGGAGGTTTTTTTGAGGTCAAATGTGGAGGGAACGCTTCGGCTTCTGAGGCTGGCCCATCGCTTCGCCCCGAACCTTCGGCGCTTTGTTGTAACGAGTTCTCTCGCGGTGGTCGGCGCCGTCGAAGAAAAAGTGGCCACCGAGACGACGCCACTGAATCCGATCACTGGGTATGGTCGAAGCAAGGCCCTGATGGAGTCCCGCGTGTGGGGTGCTGCTATCGACGACCGCCCAATTCAGGATGAGGTCCCGTTAACGGTGATCCGGCCATCTGCAGTGTACGGACCCCGAGAGCGCGACATCCTGACGTTCTTTCAAACGGTCAATCGCGGCCTGTGTCCTATCGTGGGAGGCAGCGATCCCGACCCGATTAGTCTTGTGTATGTAGAGGACCTCGTACGGGGAATAGTGGACGCGGCCGAATCCGATACTGCGATCGGTGAGACGTACTTCGTCGGAGGGGCCGGCACGTCTACCTGGGAAGAAGTCCGTGACGCTGCTACCGGGGCACTCGGCCGGCGCGTAATCACCATGAGAATATCCCCGGCACTGGTGCGCTCGGTGGGTTCAGTCGTCGAGACCGTGTCGGGTATCTTTGGGGCATATCCTCCTCTGAATCGCGAAAAAGCACGCGAGATCGCGGACGCCTGCAAGGCCTGCTCGAGCGCAAAGGCTTTCTCCGATTACGGATACTCGGCTGAGGTTTCGCTTGAAAAGGGGATCAGTCGTACAATTGAGTGGTACCGTCAACACGGCTGGCTTGGGTAGCCGGCCGCGCCGTAGCCACATAACTTGAGGTAACCATCGCCGTAAGGGGCGCTGACTAATCGCAATGGCAAAAGACGAAAGCACGCTCGGATTTAATACCGGGTATGTAGAGCAGATATACCGTCAGTACCTGGACAACCCCGAGAGTGTCAGTGAAAGCTGGAGGGAGTTCTTCGAGGATTTCAGCCCGAGCGATTCATTTGCGGCGGCTACGGAGGCGCGAATGACGCGAGAGGCTGCTGCTGAGTCGGCCGTGGCGACGCCTGAGGCACCGCGCGGTGGAGATGGTGCGATAGTTGAAGCTGAGAAGCCGGCACCTCCGGAGATAGAGGGTGAGGCCAAACCGATTCGCGGGCCGGCCGCCATGATCGCGGAGAACATGGAGGCCAGCCTCGATGTCCCGACAGCGACTTCGGTTCGGTCTTTTGCAGTCAAGATGATGGCGGAGAATCGTCGCCTCGTCAATGACTACCAACGGAGTGTCGGTGGGGAAAAGGTGTCCTACACGCACCTCATCGCGTGGGCCGTGGTCAAAGGGCTTGGGAATCAGCCCAACATGAATACGACCTTCCGGGAGGTTGATGGTCAACCAGAGCACGTAATACCCTCAGCCATAAACCTCGGGCTCGCGATTGACATCGAGCGGCGCGGAAGGCGTACGCTTCTCGTTCCCAACATCAAGGATGCCGGCTCGATGAACTTCCCGCAGTTCGTCGGTGTCTACAACGACCTGGTCCGACGCGCACGCGACAACGAACTTGAACTGAGCGACTTCAAGGGGACGACTGCGACGATCACCAATCCCGGAATGATAGGCACGGTGCTAAGCGTTCCGCGCCTCATGCAGGGTCAAGGTGTGATCGTGGGGGTCGGTGCCATTGGATTTCCACCCGAGTATTACGCGTTCGAGCCCGGCATCGTAAGCAAGTCCGGGATCTCGGAGGTGATGTCCATCACCTCGACTTACGATCATCGCGTCATTCAGGGAGCGGAGAGCGGCGCGTTTCTGGCTCACGTGGCCGAGTTGTTGCTCGGTCATCACGGATTTTACAAGGAGCTGTTCGCCGAACTCGGCATCCCGTATCAGCCTTTTTCATTCAGGAAGGACAACACGCCGCAACTGGGAGCGGGCTCCGAGGAGTCGCAGCTCGACATGATTCGCAAGCAGGCACGTGTCCTGCAGCTTATCCGCGCGCATCGGGTTCGTGGCCACCTGCAGGCCGACATCAACCCGCTGGGCTATGAGTGGGTGGAGCACCCTGAGCTCGATCCGGCGGTCTACGGACTGACGGTGTGGGACCTCGATCGCGAATTCGTTACCGGTGGACTCGGGGGCAAGGAGATTCTCCCGCTCCGTGAAATCCTCTCACTGCTCCGTGACACGTACACGCGCAAGATCGGCGTGGAGTACATGCATATTTCCGACCCCGGAGAGAAACGATGGCTTGAGGCGCGAATCGAGCCCGTTCGCGGTCAGGAAACGCTGACGCCCGGGATGAAGCGGCGCGTACTGTCGCGTCTGAATGCTGCGGAGGCGTTCGAACGGTTTCTGCACACAAAGTACATCGGCCACAAGCGCTTCTCGCTGGAAGGTGCGGAGGCGGTCATCCCAATGCTGGATACAATTCTCTCGGACGCAGCCGATCAGGAGGTGCACGAGATAATCATCGGGATGGCGCATCGCGGTCGCCTCAACGTTCTCGCAAATATTCTGCATAAGCCGTACGAGGCGATATTCTCGGAGTTTGAGGGTAGCATCGATCCCAACACTACGCAGGGCTCGGGCGACGTCAAGTACCACCTCGGTGCGAAGGGCGAACACCGGTCAGAAAACGGGGCCGTAGTGAAGCTGACGCTGGCCAGCAACCCGAGTCACCTGGAAGCGGTGAATCCCGTCGTCGAAGGGATGGTTCGCGCACATCAGTACAAGCTTCGACACGCGTCGGACGTGCCCGGAGGTGACTACAAGGACGCCGTCATACCGCTTCTGATACATGGTGATGCAGCGTTTGCCGGTCAGGGTGTTGTCGCGGAAACACTGAATCTCAGCCAACTGCCCGGCTACAATACCGGTGGCACGATACACATTGTGATTAATAATCAGATTGGCTTCACGACGAAGCCGTCTGACGCAAGAAGTTCGACATACGCGACGGACATCGCCAGGATGATTCAGGCGCCCATTGTGCATGTTAACGGTGATGATCCGGAGGCATGTGTTCGTGTTGCTCGGCTTGCTCTCGACTTCCGCCAGGTCTTCAACCGCGATGTCGTGATCGACATGCTCTGCTATCGCGTTCATGGACACAACGAGGCGGACGAACCGACCTATACGCAGCCGCAACTCTACGAGAAGATCGAAGCGAAACGCTCGGTAAGAAAGTTGTATACCGAGTATCTGCTGAGGCGTGGGGAGATGACTCCTGAAGAAGCGGAGCAGATGCTCGAGGACTATCGGACGAGACTGCAAGATGCGTTTGAGTCGACGAAGGAACTGACGGAGCGGGACGCCAGCGCAAGCGAGCAGATAGCCGCAAAGCAGGAGCCGTCGAAAGATTTCTCCGATGTCGATACTGCAGTTGGAAAAGAGCAGCTCGATCAAATCGTAAGTGCGCTTACGTCATTCCCGGACGACCTCAACGTTCACAAAAAGCTGGTGCGCCAGTTTGAGAAGCGATCAAAGGCCTATTTCGACGATGGAAAGGTAGACTGGTCACTCGGTGAACTTCTGGCTTATGGCTCGTTGATTCTCGACGGCACGACCGTCCGTCTTTCCGGTCAGGATTCACGGCGCGGCACCTTCAGCCATCGCCACTCGGTCATTGTCGACCAAGAGGATGGTTCGGAATACGTGCCGTTGAACAACATCATGGACGGTCAGGCCCACCTGCTGATTTATGATAGCCTGTTGTCCGAATACGCGGTGTGCGGATTCGAGTACGGCTATTCAGTTGCGGATCCGGACGCGCTTGTCATTTGGGAGGCTCAGTTCGGCGACTTTGCAAATGGTGCGCAGATTGTCTTCGATCAGTTCCTGTCGGCGGCTGAAAAGAAATGGGGTCAACGAAGCAGTCTCGTCTTGCTGCTTCCGCACGGGTATGAAGGACAGGGTCCGGAGCACTCTTCGGCGAGGCTGGAGCGTTTTCTTCATCTATGTGCCGAAGGAAACATGTTCGTGTGCAACTTCACGACGCCGGCCAATCTCTTTCATGCAATGCGTCGCCAGGTGAAGCTCGACCAGCGAAAGCCGATGGTCGTGATGTCGCCAAAGAGCCTACTGCGACATCCGGCGGTCGTGTCGACGCCACAGGAATTGGTTGATGGCCGGTTTCAGCCGGTCATACCTGCAGAGGTTGACGATCCGGATCGCGTAAAACGGG
>JAHHLP010000614.1 GCA_018679295.1 Rhodothermia bacterium | reverse complement strand
ATTCTTGGGACGAGCCCCGAAGACATCGATCGCGCCGAAGATCGGAGCAAGTTCAGCGCGTTGCTGGACAATCTTGGTGTGGACCAGCCGAAGTGGATGCAGCTGACAGATGCTTCCGACGCCGAGGTGATTGTGGAGCACCTCGGAGGGTTTCCCGTTCTCGTTCGTCCCAGTTACGTGCTCAGCGGTGCGGCTATGAGCGTGGCCCACGAACCGAAGGAATTCGATCGAATTCTCTCGCGGGCGGCGGCAATCAACCCGGAGCATCCAGTCGTCGTCTCTAAGTTCGAAACGCATGCGAGAGAGATCGAGATCGATGCCGTGGCAGATGGAGGGGAGATCGTCCTCTGGGCGGTCAGTGAACACATAGAGGATGCCGGTGTCCACAGCGGCGATGCAACGCTGGTATTGCCGCCGCAAACGCTGTACATCGGCACGATCCGGCGCATCCGGAAGATCGCTGCCGCTTTGGCGCGCGAGCTGAAGATAACCGGCCCCTTCAACATGCAGTTTCTTGCCAAGCACCGGGCAGTCAAGGTTATCGAGTGCAACCTGCGGGCCTCGCGCAGTTTCCCGTTCGTATCGAAGGTCGCCGGCGCCAACTTTGCTGCCGAGGCCACTCGCCGCATGCTGGGTGTACGCCGCGCGGTGTCCAACGACACGTTGGCGCTCGATTATGTCGGAGTGAAAGTGCCAATGTTTTCGTTCTCAAGGATACACGGAGCCGATCCAATGCTCGGCGTCGAAATGATGAGTACAGGCGAGGTGGGCTGTCTCGGCGAGGACCTGAATGAAGCGCTGCTTCACGGACTTCTGGCAACCGGTTTTAGAGTTCCCACGGCGGGTGTCCTTCTGTCGCTTGGTCCCATTGAGGAGAAGTATGCGTTCCTGGACGAGGCTCGTCTCATTGTTGACGAATTGAAACTGCCTGTATTTGCGACGCACGGTACCGCAGAACGACTTCGGGAGGTCGGCATCGACTGCACGTCCGTCGCGAAGGACGGCGGCAACGGGCTCAGTGCCCTCAATCTCATCGACGAGGGTGCCGTGGACTTCGTGATCAACATTCCGATTGAATACGATGACGAAGGCCGGCCTGATGGTTATCTCATTCGGCGCCGCGCTGTAGATGCGGGCATCCCGCTCATCACCGACCTGAAGCTAGCGGGCGCTGTCGTCGAGGCTTTGCGCGCTCGACGCACAGAGGGTCTCTCCGTGGAGGCATGGAGCGACTACCGGGATCGACAGGTAGTTCCGCTCAATTAGCACCAGGTGCCCGACGAGCATCGCCACCACATTTCGCAGTTCTCGGCGAGAGTAGATTCTCGGCGAGAGTAACTGCCATAGGGGTTAGTCGTTAGTCTCAGCTGCATTGGCAGCGCTTCCGATCATTCCCTTCATGAACTGGAATGGGCTTCCTCTGGGTCCCCCTCGAGAGCCAGCAGGTGCGCCGCTGTCGAATTCCCCTGAGATCGAGATCGGAATGGTGTCGCCATTCTCGGCCTGCGTTTGGAGGGTCGCGGCGTACGTTCCGTAGATCCGGCTTTCCGTCCTGCCTTCAACCGAGATCGAGCCTGACCCACCTTGTATTGTCAGATGGTCACCGCCGCCAGCGACGTCGCCGGAGGCGTTGACTATCGAAATGGATTCGCCTTCCGCAGGCCACGATTCGCCCGCAAAGAGCGAAATCATGGACTCGGCCGGTGGACCACCTCGCATGATCGCGAGCTCTGCCGAACCACCCGATTCGCCTGCCATAGTCAGAGCCCTCACATCTGAAGCGGCGACGGTAAGAGTTCCCATACCATACGGTGTTGGCGGCCCTTCATTTACGGCAATGTGGATGACCTGCTGAACCGATTCGATCATGCCGCCGGCCGCCATCTTCTCGAGCTTCTCCATTTGCGGCGCCATCATTTTCATCACCATGTTCTTCTGCGCCTCGGACATGCCCTCCATCTTCTTCATCTCTTCCTTGGCCTTGGCGAGCTCCTTCTGCGCCTTCTGCAAATCCTTGCGCTCCTTTTCGGACATGCCCGCCATCAGGCCCGTGATTCGCCCAACGCGTCTAAACGACTCGTAAAGAGGACCAACCTGCTTGTAGTTCAGGTCCAGCTTCTCAATCACGAGAGGCGATCTCTTTCCATCTTTCTCGATCTGTCCTTCCACACGCATCTTTAGGGGCACGTACTGCTCGGTGTCTATCCAGACACTGACCTTGTCAACGTAGAACTCCGGCCCGTCTTCAGGCTGCTCCAGTTCGATACCGTCGAGGTCGTCGGCGACGAGCAAGTAGGCCTCACGCTCCTCAGTTCCTGACCCGTCATAGTTTTGCGTGGCCGGAGTCGACTCAATTCCGGCCAGACGAGCCCGTTCCGCAAAAAGTGCGGCGTGCCTAAGGTCCGATTTTGCGCTTTCCTGGTATTGACTCAAGTCACCAGCCTCTCTGCTGGCGGCCGCAGAGAAACGAAGGAAGTCGCTCATGTCGCCGAAGCTGACGGACTCGTCCCCGGCAACGATTGGAATCCCGCCCAAGCCAGTCCTTCCCATTGCGTCGTAGCCCTTCGCCAACCCCTCGGCGACGTCCTCGGGTGGCGGGAATCCAGCCTCGATCTGCATTGCACGCTGGTACGTGGCGGGAGAGATCATCTGAAAGGAATCATTGCCGTCGACGCTCACCTTCTCGAAATACATGGGCGTCTGCAGGCCGCCGGCCTCCTGCACTTCGACGGTAATAGTGTAGTTCTGAACGGCGGACCATCGCTGCTCCTGCCTGTCGGCCATCCTCTGAAGAATATCTGCGGCATCCTGCGCGTCCGCGACCCGCATTCCCGGTGGAAGGGTGGTCGCCGCTAGAATCATGATGGCCGCGGCGCAACGAAGCATGTCTCTCGAAATGGCAAATGTCATGATCAGTACCGGATGTCTGTGCTCCGAAATGGTCTCAAATCTGGGAAACGAGGCGAGAAGTCGTCTGCCTCATGGTTAAGAGCGAAATTCGGGGCGTGGTGTGGACAGACGTGAGCCAGTGGGCGCAGATTTCGATGGGCTGGAAGAGCTGCCGGTGGACTGAATCAGCGCTCCCTGTGGCCGTGTGGAATGCTCTATGATGGTGAACGAGTGTGAAGGTCTGTAAGGCGATTGTTGGGAAGCGACAAAGGCAAAGCACTGTTATACAATTACTTAGGCGTAGCGGGTAGGACAATTCCGTCACGTCACGCCCTTTCGATCTGACGTGCTAGAACCTCCTTCTCCGACGGGGCCGGCGAACCTCAAACGAGTCGCGGTTCGTGTAAAGCGCAGTTCCGTTCCACTTATTGTGAGGTTAGATATGCTTCGCCTGGCGATCGTACTGCTCGTCGTAGCGCTCATCGCTGCGATCCTTGGCTTCGGCGGCATTGCCGGTACCGCGGCAGGATTCGCGAAGATCGCATTCCTGGTCTTCCTCGTCCTCGCGGTGATTTCCTTCCTGCTCGGAAGAAGAGTGCCGGCCTAGAGTCTCGTCGCGCCGTCGACCGTCCAGGCTATGAGAGCCCTTGTCT
>JAHHLP010000174.1 GCA_018679295.1 Rhodothermia bacterium | reverse complement strand
TACATGGGTCCAAGTATGCGAATCGAAGCCTGCAGATTCGACATGAGCATACTGGCCGCCAATCCTTTACCCATTACGTCGGCGACAACGGCACCCTGTGTGTTGTCCGCAAACGGGAAGAAGTCGTAGTAATCGCCGCCGACAAAACGAGCGGGCTTCACGTGTGCGGCAAACTCGACGCCCGCCAGCGCAGGGACAAAGCGAGGAAAGAGCTGCTGCTGAACCCTTGCGGCCAACTCCAGATCCTGTTCGAGTGTACGAAGCTCCCCCTCTTCCAGACAGGAGAGACATACTCGCGTGGTGAAGTCGGCCCGGAGCAGTTCGACCTCCACCTCTCCGTCACAGCGATCGCATTGACCGAATTCACCTGAATCGGTGCACTTGATAGCCTCGGTGAGCTCATCGATGACGCATATCTCCGATTCAATGCGACCCGCGAGACACCTGTCGCGGGCAACCGGATCAGAAGACAGCCAAGTGAGAACGCTTTCCCTTCGGGCCGAAAACGCTCTCCTGAATCTTTCCAGAACAGAACGCTGCATCGACTTGGTGGTGAACGTGAGTAAGTAGAAATGATCTTACGGCGCGAATCACGAAAGGTTATGTCGCATTCCGCGGCGTCAGCGAGAATCTCGGTCTTTACGCAGCCTCTTTAGCCAGTAAAGGTTTATCGGAAGCGACCCAACAACCATCGCAGTACTAAAAAACAGCAGTGACACGCGGCTTATAGAGGTCCCCGGCAGCTTGATTCGGCCAAGCGCGTGCTCGATCTCCATCATACGCTGCAATCCAAGAACGTCTCCAAGCAGCGCGTAGAGCGCTCCAAAGCCCATGAAGCACATTGAGAGCCATACGACGCTAAGTACCGTCGACAAAACTAGTTCGCGCGTCATTGATCACACCTTACAAGAATGCTTCTCAACCTGTAGAACGTCGAGATAAGCCAATTCGTATTCCCATCGGGACACAGAGTTTTCCACAGTCGCCCCAATCGTTGCGTTCCGTTCATAGTTTAGAGGTGCCTACGGCACAATCCTGCCCATGCGCCACATCTACAGCATACACCCACCACAGACGTAACTACGCCATGCCTACCCCTCATTATAAACGCGTCCGTGAGTTCATGCAGAAGGTCGGCCAAACGATTCCCGAGGAACCGGAAATCCCCGACGCGCACACTCGGACGCTTCGGGCAAAACTCATTCTTGAGGAAGCGCTGGAGACGATCGAAGCCCTCGGAGTCCACGTCGCGGCCGGCCGGGGCGACGTCGAGGTTCAGCTGACCTCCGATGGCACCGAACTAACTTTCGAAGCTACGAAGGAGGTAGATCTGGAGGGTGTTGTGGATGGATGCGCGGACATTTCGGTCGTCACAGTAGGAACCCTCATTTCATTCGGCATTGACGACGAACCCGTCCTTGAAGAGGTAGACGCAGCCAACCTGCGCAAATTCGAACCCGGATCGTACATGCGCGAAGACGGCAAGTGGATCAAGCCCCCGGATTGGCAGCCCCCGGATATCGTAGGCGTTATCGATAGCATGCGGACGAGCGACCTGGCGACCGGCTGAGCGCTTAATGATCGCGGAAAGGGTACGATAATCGAGACATCGTCTTAAGGACATTTTCGGCAGTTGTCCTGTCGTACCCACCCGATTCGCCAGAATCTACATCCGCCAAGTTGCCATGCATGCCCAGAATCGCCCTCCGAAACCCAATGGGGTTCGCACGTCTGTTATCTTCCACACCGTTTGGGTCACGACCGCCGCGCTCGTGCTCCTGGACGTAAGCAGTGAACGATCAACGCTTCGCAGTTTCTTCGCGCCGCTTTCCGCCCCGGAAACGGTGGTCGACCGCGTCGAAACCGCCAAGGTCTTCGGCGGCACGCCGGGGAATGCTGCGATTGAGCCGAGCAGATCAGCCCACACCTACTTCAACTTCGGTGGGGACTCTGAAGTCCGCGCTGAGGATGCAGCCGAGAAAGCGCCGACTATCAACCTGGTCGGCCAATGGACAGGAGCCGTTGAGGCAGGCGCCGTAGGTTCACTTTGGACCTCAGGAGGCTGCGACTACGAGATACGGTCGCTCGACTTCCAGTTAAGAAACTCAGGAGAAGAGGTTTACGGATACGGAGCCTATAGCCTCCTCGCCGAAAAATGTGAGGATGCCGAACTCGTGACCCGGTACGCGTCAGCGACTGGAAAGGTGACGGCTCAGTACCTGAAGCTCAACATCCGGAATAACGGTTCGGCCAATACAGATCTCGTCTTCTACGGCACCATGAAGCCGGAAGGAATCGTCGGTCACGTCCGAACGGGTTTTGGCGAGCTGTTGACGGAGCACGTGACACTGGTAAGACGCTGACGCCTCCGCACCCCCACGCGGGTGTTTACGCGAAAGCTCCAGCCTCGTAGCGCGCGAGCAACTCCTCAATCTCATCGATCTCGGCTGACGTGAGCTCCCAGTCTGCCGCCTGAAACGTACCCTCGATCTGGTCGGGACGCCGCGCACCTACGATGGCGGATGTGACCTCCGGCCTCCGAAGCACCCAGGCAATGGCGAACTCCGCAAGCGTTCGACCGCATCGATCGGCCACGACCTCAAGCTTCTCGGCCAATTTGAGATTCGCCGAGAATCGTGGCTCCCTGAACTGCTCATTCTTCCGCCTCCAATCGTCGGGCGGAAGTGCGTTCAGTCGCTCGCGCGTGAACTTGCCCGTCAGGAGGCCGGCCTGCATCGGACTGTAGGCGACGACGCCGATTTCGTTCTGCAGACAATAGTCCAGCAGCTCGTTCTCGACTCCGCGCACGAGCATGCTGTATGGGGGCTGCAGCGACGCGACTGGATGGATTTCGGAAACGCGTCGAAGCTGGCTGACGGAGAAGTTTGATACCCCAGCGTAGCGGACCTTGCCCTCATCTACGAGTCGCGCGATTTCCTCCCACGCCTCTTCGATATCCTCGTCAGGATTGGGCCAGTGAATCTGATATAGGTCGATCACGTCCACCTGCAGCCTTCGCAGGCTGTCCTCCGCCTCCTTCCGGACGCTCTCAGCTCTGAGACGGCCCTTGACCTTCCGATCGGAAGGCTTGTCCCAGACAAGGCCACACTTTGTCGCCACGTACACGTCTTCACGCCGACCCGCAACGACTTTGCCGACGATCTCCTCCGAATGGCCCAGTCCGTAGGCGGGAGCCGTGTCAATCCAATTGATGCCGAGGTCCAGCGCCCGGTGAATGGTGGCGACCGATAGTTCATCGTCCTGCGGTCCCCACCCGAAGTCCCACGGCCCGCCAATGGCCCACGTGCCGAGGCCAATAGTCGTTAGATGAAGATCGGTGAACCCGAGCTGCCTTGTGCGCATGGACTACTACCACAATGATATCGTCGAACTTGACGTCTAAACGTACTAACAGGGAGCAAGCGATACGAGCAACGGGAGCCGATTTTGGTCCGTCTTCAAAGATCCAATTAGAGGTCGCCACGATCGCGGTGCCAAGGGACAGCGACTTGGACCAATGTCACACATGCGCGAATTGCGGTGTTTCACTCGTAAATCAGTGTTAGCGCAAGATCCATCGGCAACGTGAGCGCCTGGATCAGCCAAAAAAGCAACTCACCGCGCACAAACTGTCACCATGGGCACGCATAGACGGGCAGACGAGTGGGCACGTCCTTTCCTCCTCGTTGCACTTACATTCTTGGGATCAACGGTCGTTCGAGCTCAGAGCCTGCATGCCGCGCGAATGTCGGCGGTCGAGCCTGTTGGTTCTGCATTCAGTGAACTGGAGCCCCTCGTCAGCGACTCCCTGGCTCTTGTCGCACTGTACAACGCGACCGACGGCCACAACTGGAGGCGATCGGCCGGTTGGCTGAGTAGCAGGTTGAGCGCAGGCGAATGGGAGAACGTCGAAATCCGCAACGGTCGCGTTGTTGCTTTAGCCCTTGGCGCCAACAATGTATCGGGGCACCTTCCAGGTGCCATCGGCGATCTCACGGCGTTGCAGAATCTTTCACTCGACGGAAATGAATTGAAGGGCAGCGTCCCATCAGAAATCACCAATCTCAAAAACCTAAAGGGGCTCTTTCTTGCCGACAACGAACTGGTGGCGCTGCCGAATCTCGAGCGGCTTACCGGCCTACTCGTGGCAGATGTTTCGCAGAACCAACTCTCCTTTACCGATCTGGCGCCCAATCGGCGGCTCGCTGAGGTGTTGCGCTACGACGCCCAAAAAGAATTCGGAAGTCCAGCGCACGTGACGGTTGAGGCCGGGAGCCCGATCAACCTACACGTGCCGCTCAGGTCGCCGCACCCGGACGATCGCTACGTGTGGTACCGTGGTGGAGAGATCGTATGCTTTGATGACCAACTGCGAATTGTATCGGCAACCGCTCAGGATGCGGGTACTTATGTGCTCGAGGTAACCAATGCGCTCGTCCCCAACCTTGCGCTCCGGAGCCATCCTGTCAGCGTAGAGGTCGCTGACTTCGCGGATGGCTCGGGAGGCCAGGCGATCAGTCCTGCGGGTTCATTGCGATTCTCGGGTGACCTGCAATTTCGTGCAGAGATGGACCGATCCTTCGCAACGGGCGATGGTTCAGAGCTTCCAGATCAGGATCGAATGCTGGTTAGGCTCGGTATCGGTTTTGATCACGACCTGTCTTCGCGAATCAGGATTGGTGGACGCGTGCGCACGAGATCATCCACCTTGCCGCGTTCCCATATTATCCTCGGCGACGATGTGGATCGCGGAGAGCTGTCCGTGCATCGCGCTTTTGCTGCCTATGCGTGGGAGAACGGGGAGTTCTGGATAGGCAAGTCAGAGTTTCCGTTCTGGACACAAACGGAAGTTTTGTGGGATCTTGACTCCACTCCAGAAGGAGTGTCGGCTAGTCATTCCGTGTCTCTAACTCCCGGTATTCAAGCTTCCGGTACGTTCGCCTATTTCTTGCTCGGCGCAGCCGGTGACGTATCATTGAACGACATGACGAGGCTCGCGGGTGCACAGGCCATGGTGTGGACCTCCGGCCGGCCCGTTTCCCTGCGAGCGGGAATCGCGCTCTTTGACTATTCCCACAACCCCAGTCGTGAAGATGTTCGCCTCGGCGACCGTAACTACCATATAGGCAGCATAAACCTCGAGCTAAAGCTCGATTATCTGGTGCCTGTCTCCGTCGGCACGGATGTTCTCTACAACTTCCAGGACTATCCGTCGAAGGTTTCAAACCGCGACGCCAGATCCGCTTGGACTCTGAAAGCCACAGCCGGTGATGTCCGCAATGGGGGCGACTGGATGCTCGCCTACACCTTTAGTCGAGTCGAGGAATTCGCCGTTGCCGGAGGCTATTCATGGGAGGACCGGATTCGAAGTACCGACCAGCCGTATTACGCGACCAACTTCTCGGGACACGAGGTGTACGCGGCCGCCGACATAGGCTACCGCAGCAACATCGGAATCCGCGTCATGACTACCAGACCCTTGGAGCGTCGATCGGAAGCGATAAGTCCCGCCGAGGGTACAAGAATTCAGCTCGAATGGAGCATCTTGTTCTAGCGGGTTGCTAGCGGGTTGCTACCGTCTAGACTCTCTCACCACCACATCAAAATATGAGTCCGGAAACGGCTCGCCGCGAAGCGTGAAGTGCCACCACTCCTTTCGATAGTTGCGAAAGCCGTATTCATCCATGACGCTCCGGAGCAAGTCGCGGTGCATTCGCTGGTCAGGTGTAAGCCCCGGGGCATCCGTGTGCGACCGTTCATCAAAGAAATCGAACGGGGTACCCATGTCGACGGGTGTCAAGCGTACGCTGCCTGCCGAATCTTCGTCCACCTTCATCAGCCCCGCGTCGACGGTGCTGCCACGACTGTGGCCAGACCGGGAAGCGATGTACCCGAGTGAGAACAACCTCTTTTTTTCCACCCTCGGATAGTACTCCTCCTTTGTTGCGGTTTCGAGCGGATACCGCGACCACCGGACGAAATGGTCGACTGCACGCTGCGGTCTGTAGCAATCGAACACGACAAGCCGATAACCGAGACCTGAAAGGTCGCGATTCACACGCGTCAGGGCTTCGGCCGCATGAGGCGTTAGCAGACAAACAGCGCTTTCGTACCCGTCAATCTTCTGACCTACAAAGTTGTCGGGGCCAGCATACCTCATGTCAATTACAATGGTAGGGTCCAGCTTGGAGACGTCTACCAGATTCGGTCCGGGATGCGTCGGAGGGATTGGGCCGACGGAATTGCTGGCGACCGCTCCGAGGAGGAGAACAAGCTGTAGAGTGAGGTTCACGCCTTTTCGTTATTGGTCGTCGTGGCAAGGTAGTCGAGAGCGAGTTTACCGGAGGGCTCTATGCGCGAGTGGTGCTGTAGATCCCTGATCGCTTGTTCCAATGGCAAATCGGTCTGGGTAATCCGGGTGCCGGTGTTGCCGGTATCGACATCGTTGGTCTCATATAGTGACCGGACACGCGGCGGGGGCGGCCCGCCGACTTCGGTTCGAATGGCACGTGCTGCGCTGAGCAGGTCTTTTGCTTGCTGCCTTTCATCTGCCGTTGTAACCCAGCGAACAATCTCCTCCAGCATATCAGCCAAACCCAATGCATCACCGAGTTTCAAGCGAAGCCGAACTGCCTCCGCAAACCGCTGGATCGACTGAGTCCTCCGGCCGGTCGCTCCATAGACGGCAGCGGTCGCTTGCAGCCCGAGTGCGGAAGGATAGCTGCCGGTAGTATTCCTGCAAACATCCAACGCGGCTTCCGCCCGCTTGACCGCCTCGTCTTTCCTGTCCAACTCCAACAAGATCATCGCGAGGGCGCAGCTGGACCAGCCGACTCCCCATTGGTTGCCGCACTTACGCCATAGATCAAGGCTCAGCATCATTCCCTCAAAAGCATCTTGATACTCACCCATATCCCAGAGTACTCCGGCGCGCATCCCGACTGCGAACCCCTCCAGTTGGGTATCCTTGATCTCTTTGAAGATGGCTAACGCGTCGTCGAGGTGCAGAAACGACTCATCATATCTCGCTTGCAGACGGTATACCCATCCGACGTTCACGAAACTGAAGCCAAGACCTCGCTGGTCTCCGGCCAGGCGTCGGAGTCGGGCGCTCTCCCGATTGAGGGTCAACGCCTCTCCCAGGTGCGACTGATAGGTCGCCGCCCAGCCCATGTTGTTCAATGCGAGCGACTGGCCCCGCACATCTCCCATCTGCTGATTCAGATCGAGAGCTTCCCTCGAGAGTCGGCGCGCCTCCTCGAAAGCCCCGATTTCGCAAGCCACCCAGCCGAGATTGTTCAGGACAAGGGCCTGTCCAACTTCATCGTCGAGCAATCGGAAGATGTCCAGAGCCTCCGTCAGCAACGCTTCCGACTCGGAGTAGTCGCCAATCTCATGAGACACCGTGCCCAGGGCGTTGAGCGTTCTGGCCCGAGAGATCGACTTGTCC
>JAHHLP010000248.1 GCA_018679295.1 Rhodothermia bacterium | reverse complement strand
GCCCCACGTATCACAATGAGTCTATTTGTGTGCTTCCGGGACTGGATTCCGACGTGTACACCGCGAATCATTTCGATACGCGCGCGGTCAAGAACAGCAAGACGTCGGCCACCATCGAGATCAACTTCGTTGACGCCGACCCAGCCTATCCGTGGCCCCAAGCCGCCAGAGAGGCGGTTCAGTACGCGGCTGACGTCTGGGAGGCTCACATTTCGTCGCCGGTGGTACTCTACGTTCGCGCGACCTGGCGGGACCTTGGCTCTCCACTTGCCTCCGGCGGACCCTCAACGACCGTCTCCAATTTCGAAGGTGCGATACCAGACACGAGATATCCGCACGCGCTGTACCGAGCGATGACCGGGGCGGCAATGCCGCCGCCGTGGCTTCTTCCGGCCGAGGCCGACATCATTATCAACATCAATCGAACCCGGTCGTGGTCTTTTGCCACCGACGGTGTTCCGGTTGCCGGCAAGTACGACCTCGTATCAGTGGCCATGCACGAGATTGGACACGGCATCGGGTTTATCGGTTCGGAATCCTACAACAACGGATCCGGCGGGCTCGGCGACCCTCCTTTGATCTACGATCGCTTCGTCGAGGATGGTCTTGGTACGGCACTTGTCGACGACACAACCTATCCGAATCCATCAACCGATCTTGGCGACGCCCTCACTGGAGGCGATCTCCATTTCGATGGCCCCAATACTGGCTCGGGTTCTGTATCCCCTGCCGCCCTGTACGCGCCTGATGCGTGGGCCCCGGGAACGAGCTACTCCCACCTTGACTACTATACATACCCGGCCGGCAACGTCAACTCCCTGATGAATCCCTTCTCATCGACCGCCGAAGTTCAGCACAATCCGGGACCGCTGGCATGCGGCATGATCGCCGACATGGGTTGGTCGCTCGGCTCGGGATGCGTGAACGCACTGCCTGTCGAGCTAGCCGACTTTGAAGCACTCGTGAGCGGCCGGGTCGTCCTCCTCCAGTGGTCGACGCTTTCCGAGACGGACAACGCAGGTTTTCATGTAGAGCACCACTCGGGCGACACGCGATTCCGCGAACTCGGCTACATCGACGGCGCCGGAACGACCTCCGCAACCTCAACCTACGAGTTCGCGATTCCGGGCCTCGACCCGGGTAACCACACGTTCCGCTTGCGGCAGGTCGATCTAGACGGCACGTTTGACTACAGTCCGGAAATTGAGATCGCGGTGCCCATACCGGGGTCAGTGCTCGTTGAAGGTCCGTACCCGAATCCGTTTGCCTCAGCGACATCGATCGATGTACGGGTGCGGAGGACACAAATGGTGGAGGTGAACCTCTACGACGTCTTGGGAAGAAGAGTGCGAAGCGTGTTTCTGCGACAGGTCGAGGAAGGCACCCGGGAGGTAGTTCAAATAGGCGGCTCCGACCTTCCAACAGGAACGTACATCGTGCGGATCCGAGGGGAAGACTTCGCGCAGTCGAGTATCATACAGCGGCTCTAGCGTTGCGAAAGGCGCGCTCGGCCGGTTGACAAGCTGTCGGTTCAGCTATCCCCGCGATCTCGGCACCGGAGATGCCGGTTGCCAGTCTCCGCCGTCCTACTCCGCCGCTTCCCAGTTCGAGATGCGATCTGTCACCGCTTCCACCACCCGAGACTTGTCGATACGCACCTGTTCCATCGAGTCGCGCTCGCGGAGCGTCACGGTATCATCCTCCAGCGTTTGTCCATCTACCGTTATACAGAACGGTGTACCGGCCTCATCCATACGCCGGTACCGCCTTCCGATCGCCCCCTTCTCGTCGTAGAATGTGTTGTACCGGCCACGAAGGTCGTCCTCGATTTGATGGGCTACTTCCGGCATCCCATCCTTTTTGACGAGGGGGAGCACCGCCGTTGTAATCGGAGCCATGCCGGGATGAAACTTGAGGACCGTGCGCTTCTCGCCATTAACCTCCTCTTCCCGATACGCATCACAAATGAGCATCAGTACCGTGCGGTCGAGACCGATCGACGTTTCCACGACATACGGAATGAACCGCTCGTTGCTTTGCGGATCGAAGTACTCCATTTTCTTCCCCGAGTACTCCTGATGGCGACTCAGGTCGTAGTCGGTCCGAGAGTGAATTCCTTCGACCTCCTGCCACCCGATCGGAAATTCATACGCGACGTCAACGGCGGCGTCGGCGTAGTGCGCGAGTTTGTCGTGCTCCTTCCACCTTAGCTTTGACTTGCGTACGCCGATGCCGTGATGCCACGCAAGCCGCTTCTCACGCCATTCCTCGTACGCCTCCATTTGATCACCAGGCTTGACGAAGTACTGCATCTCCATCTGCTCGAACTCTCTCATGCGGAAGATGAATTGGCGCGCAACGATCTCATTACGGAACGCCTTGCCGATCTGCGCTATACCGAACGGCACCTGCAGCCTTGCCGTCTCACGGACGTTGTGAAAGTTGACGAAGATTCCCTGTGCAGTCTCCGGCCGTAAATAGACCACACTTTCCTGATCCGCTACCGGCCCGACGTGGGTTGTGAACATCAGGTTGAATTGACGCACCTCGGTCCAGTCAAAGGCACCGGAGTCGGGTGATCGTATCTCTTCATCCATGATGATCTGATAGAGCTCCTTTGCAGGCTCGTCCGCATGGAGCGCAGCGACGAGTCGCTGATGCACGTCCTCTGCCTTGTCGTCCTTTCCCTTCTTCTTTAGCCGGTCGATGTGACCCTCTATCAGCTGGTCGGCGCGGTACCGGTTCTTGGATTGCTTGTCGTCGATAAGTGGATCGCTGAAGGCGTCCACATGGCCGGATGCCTTCCAGACCGTGGGATGCATCAGGATAGCCGCGTCGACACCCTCGATGTTGTCGTGGCGGTAGACCATTTCCCGCCACCAGCTCTCCTTTACGTTTCGCTTCAGTTCGACACCCAGCGGCCCGTAGTCGTATGTCGCTCCGAGTCCGCCATAGATCTCCGACGACTGGAAGATGAAGCCGCGACGCTTGCTGAGAGAGATGATGCTGTCTAGCTGAACGCTCATGTTCCGCGGGAATTGGCGATGGTAATGGGCTCGGGGGCTGCGGATTCACACAAAAAACGGGCGCTTCCCGGAGTTTTGACCGAGAGGCCCGCCGAAGATCAGAAGCTAATCCGTGAGGCCCATTGCAGGCAATTGGCAGGCATTGAAATTCGGGTTGATTCAGCAGAGCCGGGGAGGTGAGCCGCGACCACGGCACCGCCACTTTCACAAAGCGCGGCAACGTGGGTCTGAGGCGAGAGCCGGGCCCAGCGCACGCCGTAATCATGCCTTTTGACAGCGTCAAAAGAAGAGTCGAGCCTGCCAAACGCAAACCTGCCCACACGGAAGTCGCGACTGGCAACTACCGCGCGGGCAGGAACGGAATCTGCGTATGCGGAATGTCGATCCTTAGGCGCTAATCTTGTCTTTCGCCATTCCGCGACAGATAGCAGTGCCTATAGAATTGAAGTTGTAATTGGCGACTTCCTGGTAGAGAGCACGGGCCTTCTCCTGATTGCCGGCGGCTTCATGAGCCTCTGCAAGTTCATACTTGACCAGCGGGCTCTGCATATTTGCCTGCTCGAGATGCGAGACAGCACCCTCCGCGTCGCCCTCGGCAAGGGCGATCAAGCCAACAAGTCGGTGATAGCCCTCATACTTCCGAGGATCATTCCGATCTGCGCGCAACTTTTTGACCTCTTCGGCCAGCGCTTTGGCCCGGTCAATGTCGCCCTTCTTAACGGCGACGAAAGCCTCCATTGTCTTGTCCTGCGCCTTCATGTTGGTCGTCCAGCCAGGTTGGTTTACCCGCGCGGTCACAGACTCTGTATACCCGACTATTTCGCGGTAAGCATCCATCGCCTCGTCAAACATGCCGTGATGCGCGGCGATTAGGACGCGATCGCGATAGGTGGTTCTGAGGGGCCCAGTGGCTTCATCAGAATCGTTTCCCTTGAGGCCCTCAATGACTTCCGCGTTCGCCTCCATGGCTGCCGCTACGTCACCCGCGTATAAATGGGTGTAGACGGCAAAGTTCTTTTGGCCGACACGCTGACCCAAGGTCTTGGCGACTTTCTCAGCTGCCGCGAAGTCGGCACGCGCTGCCTCGAACGCTCCCAGATACGTATCTGCATGACCCTTCTTCGAATACGCCGTCGCATGATCCGGGTCAACCTCAATTGCCATCGCATACGCGTCGCTGGCCTTCTGGAAATCATTC
>JAHHLP010000385.1 GCA_018679295.1 Rhodothermia bacterium | reverse complement strand
ACCGACGCCGCCGCCAACGGCTGGGGTGCGCGCTGCTACGAATACATCGGCCGCTTCGAAGACGCATTCAAAGCGCACCTGGGTGTTGACTACGCGATCGCCACCTCGAGTTGCACCGGCGCGCTGCACATGGGAATGGCCGCGCTCGGCATCGGGGCCGGCGACGAGGTGATCCTGGCCGACACTAACTGGATCGCCACCGTCGCACCTGTCGTCCATCTGGGTGCCACGCCGGTCTTCGTCGACATCCTGTCCGACTCCTGGTGTTTGGACCCGGAGTTGGTCGAGCAGGCAATAACGACAAAGACCAAGGCCATCGTCGCTGTGCACCTGTACGGTAATCTCTGCGACATGGACTCCCTGCGGTCCATCGGCGAGCGCCATGGCATCCCGGTTATCGAGGACGCGGCCGAGGCGATTGGTTCCGTCTATCACGGCAAACGCGCGGGCTCCATGGGGCGGTTTGGAGCCTTTTCCTTTCACGGCACCAAGACGATTACTACGGGCGAAGGCGGCATGTTCGTCACTAATGATGCAGACGTTTACGAGCATGTACTCACGCTGAGTAATCATGGCAGAGCACGAGGACAGACCAGGCAGTTTTGGCCTGATATGGTGGGTTTCAAGTTCAAGCTCTCTAATATCCAGGCAGCGATTGGCTGCGCCCAGGTAGAGAGAATTGAGGACCTGACAAGCCGGAAGCGGGCAATACTGCGCTACTACCGCGAACACGTGGAAGTATTGACGGGGGTATCCATGAATCCTGAGCCGATGGGCACGGTAAACGGCGCGTGGATGCCATCGGTGGTGCTCGATCCGGAAACAAGCATAACGCGTGAAAGGCTGCAGGCTGCTTTCACTGCTGAGAATGTGGACGCGCGAGTTTTTTTCCACCCTCTGTCAAGTTTGCCGATGTTTGAATCACAACCAGAAAATATGAATGCGTGGAGCATTGCTGGAAGAGCGATGAATCTCCCAAGTTTTCACGATATGACTGTAGCGCAACAGGATTGCGTGATAAGTGTAATCGCGAAAATGCTAGAGGGCGATTCTTAGTAATGATGAACTTCGAAGAAGTCAAAAAGTACTGGGGGACATCGCGTATTCAGATGATCCAGGGATCCAGTATTTCGCCGGCTGTGATCGACGTAGTCGATGCAACGTTGAAAACTCGTTGTGTGGGTCTTCTTTCTGTAGCGAGAGCCGAGGACGATTGCTGTCGCACGGGAGAAGTCATTGTCGGGAAGCGCACGTTCATTACGCCCTGTTCCGGGAGTCACGGCAATGAGGTCAGCGGATAATGAAAAAAAGGGCAATCATTCATATCGGAACATGCAAGACGGGAACGACTTCCATTCAGATTTGTCTGCAAGCAAATCGAAATTTGTTAGAGAAAGGTGGCTATAGTCTCACGATACCTTGGGACGGGCCCACGGAGATCCATGACCTCGCGCTCATATGGCCGTGTAAATTATTGTTGGAACAACCGCTTTTTGCCGGAGAAGACGTTCTCCGCCAATCGTACCAGGAGTATCAGGAATTAGATTACGCCGACTTGCTCCAGTCGGGGGTCGACAAGGTCAGTTCGCTCAAGGATCACTCTTTTATCATCTCATGTGAAGCGCTCTCGGATGTAAATCTTGCCCGATTTCGAAAAAAGATGAGCATGGTGAAGGAGCTGCTTAGCCCCCTGCGATCCACTCATGAGATCACGATTATCATTTATTACAGACGGCAAGACGCTTTTCTTGAGTCGCTATACGATACCTGGCAGCGTCCTTGTTATCGTGTGAGCTTTCAGGATTTTATGAAGCCTCTCTTGCCGTTCGATTCCGACCGTGAAGATGAAGCGTATGATCTGAATTGGGAAAAACATTCCGTGATTTTGCAGGAGTATTTTTCGGAAGCGAGTATCCTAGAATATTCATATGATCTCGTACTGCGAAGGCAGGAGCTCGTCTCTCATTTCTTGAGCGCCATAGGCATTGAAGATTTGGGGGTCATGGTTCCCGCAAAGAGAGAAAAAGTCAGCGTAAGTGCTGCCATACTGCAAGTGCTGCACAATGTGAAGCTGTCTGCAGAGGAGTCGAAAGCGCTAATATCCTTTTCGGGGACATGTCCCGAGCTGAAGCAAGAAACTGAGAGCAGCAAGGTGCTAATGCCCGCCAGGCTTCGTAAGGAGATGCTGGAATTCTACGCTCCGATCAACCGAGGGTTTTTCGAGTGTACGGACGAAGAGTATCAAGCCGTCTTCGCGCCTGGAGACGAGTACCCGGAGCCTCTGACCCGGGAGGAGGCGTTTCAGATGTTGGCGCGTTTAATTGCAGGCAAGGAACAGCGAGCGCTGGAGCGGGCCGATGCGAGGAGGAAACGAATCCTGCGATTCAGCCCTTCCTTTGTTAGAAAAATGATCCCGCAGTCTCTGCGGACGAAAATTTACGATCGTCTCTCCTGAGCCCTAAGCCGGGCCATCTTTGATACCTGTCTAGCCGTTTGATTTGTCGACGCTGGCGCGTAGCGTGAGCGTGGAAGAACGAAGTCTGGCAATCCGCCGAGCTCGGCCGCAGCCGGCCAACGCAAGTGTTCAGATAAATCGTGCTGTCCATGTGCTGATGGAGGTCAGCATGCTGAAAACTACTCATATATTTACTTTACCGGCAGGTAGATTCCAGCGCCTTGGAATTGTCTACCGGCTGGTACCTTTGGTTTGATCGACATGACCATGTATTCGCCGAGTCAGCAGCATATACATCGCTGACTTCAATGGGCAGCTAATGCCCGGATCTTAATCACACGCTGATGCTGAAACGCAACCTCATCGCCAACTATCTCGGACAGGGATGGACCGCCCTCATAGGGCTGGCTTTCATACCGCTGTACATTAAGTACCTCGGGATCGAGGCTTACGGGCTGATCGGCCTGTTCGCGGTGCTCCAGGCTTGGTTCACCATGCTCGACATGGGCATGACGCCAACCCTGAGCCGCGAGATGGCCCGCTTTACCGGGGGCGGCCGCACGGCGGAGTCCACTCGCGACCTGCTACGCAGCATCGAGATCATTGGTCTCGGCATCGCGTCGCTCATCGCCGGTGGTGTCGCGCTGGGTTCCAATTGGATCGCCACGTCGTGGCTGCAAGCCGAGAACCTGCCGGTCGACGTTGTCGCCCAGGCTTTCGTCATCATGGGCCTGGTTGCCGCGCTGCGATTCGTCGAAGGCATTTACCGCAGCTGCATCGTCGGCCTGCAACGCCAAGTATTATTCAATGTGATCACGAGCGTCATGGCCACCC
>JAHHLP010000386.1 GCA_018679295.1 Rhodothermia bacterium | reverse complement strand
ATCTCGAATAGCGTGATTCCCCAGCGCTTGTTGGACGTGCCGTGAAAAGACCAGCCATCCGAACTGACGAAGTTGCTCCCCACGGGCATTGTCCTCGAGATCTCGAAACCGATCCAGGCCTTGCCGTCCTCTTCGGCGCCGGCAGTGGCCCACTCGAATCGATGTGCGAAAGGAGCTTGTGCGTCAGGGTGCCGGGCTAGCAGCTGGGCTGCCGCATCTCGGCCTGCGGGAAATACCGCTAGTGCAAGGAAGAAACCCGTAAGTGTCGCGAAGGAATATCGACTCATTCTATGCACCGTGTTGCTGTTCCATAACTGACATGCCTGGTCGGCGCTGGTCGCGAATCTGGGAGAACCGACACACGAGGCGGCGGATGTTTGATTTCGTTGCCTGCGCTCGCGGGGGCGGTCCACATCAGGGCGCATTCGTCGCCGTCACAAGCGCGCTCGTAGCTTCTTCGGTTGCGATGTCGCCGAGGGTATACGCGGCCGCCTTCCTGACCTCGACATTAGCATCCCCGGCGAGAACACGTTTGAGCACGGGGATGGCGTCCTCAGAGTCGACATCTTCCAGCGCGTACACAGCGGCCTTTCGAATTTCGCCGACAGGAGATTCGGCCAAGATCTCCGCGAGAGCGGAGGCCGCTGCTTTTGAGTTGGCGAAGTCGGCGATCTCGTAGACGGCTGCCTTGGCAAGCTCGGCGTCGGAGGCGGATCGGGCAGTTCTTGCCAATACGGCCACTACCTGTGGCTCGTCCCGGTCTGAGAGCGCGTATAGGGCTGCCTTGCGCACCTCCGTTTCCGCGTCGGACTGCAATATCTTGACCAGAGCGTCGAAGGCGCGCTCGCTGTCGACGTCCTCGAGAGCGTAGGCGATCGCTTTGCGGACCTCCACCTCATCGGTGGCTTGAAACGCATCCAACAGGGCTTCGACGGCTTTGTCGGGCTCGCCATCGGCAAGGGCGTACACGGCTGCTTTTCGAACCTCGATGGCTGGGTGCGCGGACGGGCGTGTCCGCTCCGCGATCACAAATTCGTGCGCGCGATCGTACGCGTCGTCTGCGGTGTCGAAATAGGCAATGAGGTCCTTGACCGCGTTGTGCGAGGCGCGGTAGGCGTAGCTGATCGGGCTGAAGCTTGTCATCTCGAGTAGTAGCGCGACCACACACGCAGCGGCAATGGCTAAAGTTTGCTTTTTCATCGGTGCTTATCGGTTTTGGTTCGCGGGCTCGAGGATTCGCAGGAGGGCTTTCTGGGCTTCATCGGTGCCGACGTCGCCGAGCACGTGGACGGCCGCCCGGCGGACCGTCACGCTGGCATCATTCTTTGCAATGTCCTCGAGGACCGGGATGATGGCTCCGCTCTCGACGTCGCCCAGTGCATGGACGGCAGCTTTACGGAGATCCGGATCGGTTTCCGTTTTGAGGAACTCGGTGATCGCGTCGATGGCGTCCGGACCCTCGAGGTCGCCCATCTGATAGACGACGGCCTTGCGGACTTCCGGACTTCGAGCGCTCCTAAGGACCTTCGCCATGGCTGCGGGATCGACATCCCCGAGTGTGTACACGGCGGCCTTCGCAACCTCGTCATCCGGATTATTGATCGCGACGTCGACGAGGAAGGCGGTTGCGGCTGCGTCGTTTACGTCCTCGATCGCATAGATTGCTGCTTTCTTGACCTCTTTGCTGCTCGTGGCCGCGAAGATCTCCTGGATAACTTTTGCCGCCTCGGCGGTCTCCAGATCTCCGATCGCATACACCGCGGCTTTCTGCATCTCGGGATCCGTGCTCGAGACTGCTACCTTGCGAAGGGACGCGAGAGCGGCGGTCTCGTCCATATCTGAGATCGCGTACAGCGCTGCCTTACGGACCTCGATCGACTTCGCGGAGGTCATGATCGACTCCAGTTCATTCGCTGCTGCCGCGGTTTCGATCTCGCCGATGGCGTAGACCGCCGCCTTGGCCAACTCCGGCGATGCGTCCGAGCGTGCGATGGGTCCGAGAACACCGATCAAGTCGCCGGATTCCATGTCACCGAGGCTATAGACGGCCGCCTTGCGTACCTCCATCGGAGCTTCGGACTTGACGACGGCAACGATCGCTTCATACGCTGCACTCTCGTCGTCATGATCACTGATTGCATAGACGGCGCTTTTTCTGACCTCGATCGACGCGTTCGATTTCGCAATCGCGGCGAGTTGCCCGACGACCCTCGGGTTGTCGACATCACCGAGTACGTAAACGATCTTCTTCTTCAGGTGCTCGCTTTCGGCGCGATCGTAGAGGCCCATGATTGCTGTCATGGCGTCTTGGTCGCCTACGTTAGAGAGCGCGTACAGAGCAGCGAGAGCGACCTCTTCATCGTCGGTTTGGCGCATTCCTTTGATGAGCGCCTCGTACTCCGGGTTGCCGCTGTTCGCAAGCCTCTGGCCGATGCGGATCATGTTGGCGCGTGCATCGGTGACGTAAGAGCTGCGACTGTAGTCGTCCGAAAATGCCTGATAGCACTTGAACGCCTCCTCGCCTGCAGGGCGCTGCTTCTCCAGAGCATAGCACCTCCAAAAGGATGCATCGTCGGTGCGGTCATGACGTGGGTTCGCATCGACGAAGTCCGAGAAAGCCTTTTCCGCGGCTGACCAGTTTTCGTCGAGCAGCAGATTGTTCGCTCGCTGGTAGGCGTCGTTGGGTGCTGATTCCTGGGCGTTCGCCGGTGCCACCGTAGCCAGCAGCAGACAGATGACCGTGAAGCCTTTGATGTGACGCGTGTTGGCCTTTGTCATGATCGTTTTGATCCTGGTTCGTTCGAGTGTCGGTCAGACGGGCCGGGCGTAGATTCCGACTGCCGCATCTCCTCGACATTGATTTTGAATAGCAGTCCTTTTCGTTCGACGCCCTCCCGCACCATGTCGACTGCGGGCATGTCGTACTCGGCCTCGAGGTTCGCGATCTGTATCATGATCATCTCGATCTCCGATACGAGTTCGTGCAGGCGTCGCATCCTGGCATCTTCAAGTGAAGGTTTCAGGTCGGCGGCCACCC
>JAHHLP010000423.1 GCA_018679295.1 Rhodothermia bacterium | reverse complement strand
GTTCTCCACCCTGAGTCCACCAGCGTCGTGGAGACCATCTGACTCGGGATGATGTGCGGGTCGTTTTGAGGTGCACCCCCAACTGCTAGCGGCGCTCCTTCGTCGGGTGGCCCCATAAGAGCCGTGATGTGACTTATTACTTCGATGATGATGCTTGTCGCGCCGTGCTCAATTGAAACACCGCGCTGATCCGTCTTCCATATTTCACCCACGCGTGCGAGCGCATCCGAGATCGCCTCGTCGAACAATTCGCCAATCGGGGCTCCTGCCAGGAAGGCCGCCGTGACTGCCCTCCGCACCTGCTCTGTCTTTCCGGAGAGCATTAGGCCATGGAGAAATTCACCTGACATCTTTCCCGATTCGATCGGGCGCCCTACGTCGGCAAGATCAGGGATACCCAACAGATCTGGCCGCACGATCCGCATCTTCTTGGAACGGATGAAGTGAATCGCTGCGTTACGCGAAATCCTTCGATGGCCGCCCGCCGTGCGCGTTACAGGAATGTGCCCGGCATCCACCCACCGCTTTATCGAGGACTGACTGACGCCCACGATTGCCGCCAGTTCTTTAGGTGAAAACGACTGCCCGTTTAAATCGTCCATAAAGTTCATTTCATCGATTGCGTCGTCAATATACGGTTACGTTACGGCAGAGACCAAATTCTTTTCGATCAAAAAGTTTTTTTGAGGGAACCATTGACAAGGTCTGAGCTATGGTGTAACATTATGAACGAATTGAACGATATGAATGATTTGATTGTTTGTAGCGACTGAATCGGAAGAAAGGAGCCGGCAACGGCACGTTCATTCTCATACTGGTGAAGACAACCGGGGCCGATGAGAACACATCCTCACCAGGCGACCCGGCTCCGGGACCCGGCAGGCGTGGAGCACCTGCCGGGCCGTCTTCATCAGCTAACATGACTCCATGCAAACTCAAGCAACCAATACACCCAAAAGAAAACAAAAGTCAGATAGAACCATGAAAACGAAATCTTTCAGTTCCATCATCGTGGCGTTCGCGCTGCTGGTCACCACACCGGTCCTCGCAGGCTGCGACTCAGACTCAGCCTCAGATCCGGATCCCCTGCCTAGCATTTTTGAGACGGCTCAGGAGGCGGGCTTTTCCACGCTCGTAGCGGCGGTAGAGGCGGCCGACCTTGTTTCCGTTCTTGACGAAGGCGGTCCATTCACGGTCTTCGCACCGACCGACGCTGCATTTGCCGCTCTGCCAGAGGGCACCGTCGAAGAGCTGCTCAAGCCTGAGAACAAGAGTACGCTCGCCGGCATCCTCACGTATCACGTGGTCGAAGGTATTGTGACAGCCGAGCAGGTCGTCAATCTCACGTCGGCCAAGACAGTGCAGGGCCAGGAGATTGCGATCAGCGTCGAAGACGGGAACGTCTTTATTAACGGTGCGCAGGTGACCACCCCAAACGTCGAAGCTGAGAACGGAATAATTCACATCATTGATGCCGTGTTGCTGCCTCCGACTGAGTAGCGGCTTCAGCCGGAGACAGAGGGGGCGGGGGCTAACACTCCCGTCCCCTTTTTTGTCAAGTGATATCGTGCCAAAATTCCCCCACCAACCTTACGCAACTCCCCTAAACAAATGAGTGATCGTTCAACCTTCGTGATCATTGGCGCCAGCGGCGGGATAGGCTCCGCCGTTTCACGACGCCTCGCAGATTCCGCAAACCTGATGCTGGGAGCACGCCGGGAAGATCGTCTCGCAGATCTGGCGAAGGTGATTGGGGCAGAATATCGAGCTACAGACGCTTCAGACTATGGCGACGCCAACGATATCGTCAAATCGGCAACCGAGGCATTTGGGCGCATCGACGGGATCGTCAACTGTGCCGGGACAATATTGCTGAAGCCGGCCCACCTGACATCGGAGGACGAGTTCGACCAAACGATCTCCATCAATCTCAAGACCGCTTTCAACACAGTCAAGGCAGGGGCACGGGCCATGATGTCGGATGGGGGTTCGATTGTCCTATGCTCTTCCGCCGTTGCGTTGACCGGACTTGCCAACCACGAGGCGATTGCCGCCGCGAAAGCCGGCATTACCGGCCTCGCGAGGGCGGCTGCAGCGACCTACGCAAATCGCGGAATCCGCGTCAACTGCGTGGCTCCCGGACTCACACGGACACCACTCGCCGCATCCATCACGGGCAACGAAGCGGCTGAGAAGGCCTCAATCGCCATGCATGCACTCGGGCGTCTTGGCGAACCCGAAGACGTGGCATCAGCCATATGCTGGCTGCTGGACCCGGCGAACAACTGGGTGACCGGCCAGGTCCTGGGCGTCGACGGCGGGCTCGGCTCCGTGCGCCCACGCTAGCACTTCTCCGCGACCTGCCTTTGAAGCGACCGACCTCAAAGCGCACCAGCTGACCCGTTACATTGGACACAACACCTCTCAACGTCGCTTAGATTTCCAAATCAACCGACTTGGCAACGCGATATCTCATACCTGTTTTCGGCGATCAATTGTCGCGCGACTCTCGCCTACTCGAGTCTGCTGACCCCGAGCAGGACGTGATTGTGATGGCCGAGGTCAGATCGGAGATCCTGCGATATCGCAACCACAAGCAGCGGGTCATCCTCTTTCTGGCGGCCATGCGGCATTTTCGTGACGACCTTCGAGAGCATGGATTCAACGTCGTGTACCAGGAGTTTGACGACAATGCGGCCTTCGACGACCTGCCGTCGGCGATCCGGCAAGCCATCACCGACCATTCTCCAGATTCACTGCTGATGCTGGAGCCGGGCAACCAAGCGCTTGAAGAGCAGGTCATCGGCGTCGCCGAAGAAGCCGGCCTTGAATGCACCGTACTTGATGACGACCATTTCTTCTGCACGCGAAGCGAATTCGCCGACTGGGCGGAAGGTCGTTCGGGTCTCGTAATGGAGCATTTCTATCGCATGATGCGACGAAAGACCGGCTACCTCATGGACGGTGACCAGCCTGCGGGCGACGAGTGGAATTATGACGCCGACAACAGAGAGTCCTTCGGCAAAAACGGACCCGGCGAGATAGAACCTCCGCCCGAGACATCGGACGAGGTCACCGGCTCCGTCTCGGCCGCGGTCGATGAGCACTTACCCGATCTGCCCGGCCATGCAGAGCCCTTTAGATGGCCGGTAACTCCGTCTGGAGCGAAGGAGGCGTTGGCGCGATTCGTGGATCACCATCTGCCGTCCTTCGGACCTACCCAGGATGCCATGTGGTCGGCCCGCCCCTACCTTCACCACTCCCTATTGTCGTCATCGATCAACCTGAAACTTCTATCTCCCCGCGAGGCAATCGAAGCGGCTATCGGAGCGTACGAGCGGGGCGATGCCCCCATACAATCGGTGGAGGGTTTCGTGCGCCAGCTCTTGGGATGGCGCGAATTCATGCGAGGCATCTATTGGCTGAATGCCACCGACATGGGGTCCGCCAATTTCTTCGATGCGGCGGAAAAGCTGCCGGACTTCTTCTGGAGTGGCCAAACAGAGATGGCCTGCCTCAAGGATGTCGTAACCCAGCTCAAGGAAACAGCTTATGCGCACCATATCCAGCGGCTCATGGTCGCCGGCCTGTTCAACCTGCTGTACGGCACGGACCCGAAAGAGGTACACGACTGGTTCATGGCCTTCTATGTCGACTCCGTCGAATGGGTGACACTGCCAAATACCGTCGGGATGTCGCAATTCGCCGACGGCGGCAACGTGGCGACCAAGCCATACATTGCGTCTGGCAAGTACATCAACCGAATGAGCAATTACTGCGCCGACTGCCGCTTCAAACCGGATGAGGCGTCAGGTGGTGATTCGTGCCCATTCACGACTTTATACTGGGACTTCATCAGGCGTCACGAATCCTACCTGAACAGCAATGGGCGAACGCGGCTGCAGGTTCGTAACTACGATCGGAAGTCCGGCGGAGAAAAAGCCGCGATCACCAGGCGAGCGAATGAAGTAAGAGAAATGGTCAAGGAGGGTAATCTGTAGTAATGGCTCCGACAATCGTATGGCTTCACAATGACTACCGCCTTCGTGACAACCCCGCTCTCTTCCATGCTGCTATGGCCGGTCCCGTCATCCCGCTCGTGGTTTGGGCTCCCGACGAGGAGGGGGACTGGGCTCCGGGAGGCGCCCATCGCTGGTGGCTCCACCATTCGCTGACCTCCCTGGCCGTCGATCTCGAGAGCAGGGACAGCACGCTCGTAGTTCGACGAGGTGATAGTCTTGATGAACTGCTGGACGTCGCTCGAGAAACCGGCGCGGCAAGGGTCTACTGGAATCAGCGCTACGAGCCGGCTCTTCGCACCAGAGACCTGAAGATCGAGGCTGCTCTCCGAGACGCCGATCTACAGGTCAAGACGTTTCAGTCCGCGCTGCTGCACGACCCCGATGAGGTCCGCACCAATGCGGGAAACCCGTACCGAGTCTTTACTCCTTTCTGGAAGAAGTGTAGGTCAATCATTGACGTCGCATCCCCGCTCGACGAGCCAGCGTTCAACGCGTCAACAGACCTACCGGATAGCCTTGCTGTTGACGACTTGGAGCTGCTGCCCAAGATCGATTGGGCTGAAGGCATCCGGGAACGGTGGTCTCCGGGTGAGGCAGCCGCTCTCAAGCGCCTCGAGTGGTTCGTTGACGAGGCGATCACGACGTATGACGAGGACCGAAACCGACCCGACCTCGACGGTACGTCGATGCTTTCGCCTCATCTGCGCTACGGCGAGATTTCCCCCCGTCAAATTTGGAACGGCGTATTGAACGAACATCCGGACGATGAGGGTGCACGATCGTACCTGAGCGAGATCGGATGGCGAGAATTCTCGTATCATTTGATATATCACTATCCGCACACGACGGAGAAGCCATTGAACAACCGATTTGCCGCGTTTCCGTGGTCAGACAACGACACGCACCTTAAGCGATGGCAGCGCGGGAATACCGGCTACCCGATCGTCGATGCAGGCATGCGGCAATTGTGGCACATCGGGTGGATGCACAACCGAGTGAGGATGATCGTCGCCTCTTTCCTTACAAAAGACCTTCTGATACATTGGCATGAAGGGGCCCGGTGGTTCTGGGATACGCTGGTGGACGGCGATCTCGCTAACAACACGCAGGGTTGGCAGTGGAGTGCAGGCTCCGGCGCCGACGCGCAGCCGTTCTTCCGGATCTTCAACCCGGTATCTCAGGGAGAGCGGTACGATCCGGACGGTAAGTACGTGCGCAAATGGATCCCCGAGCTTAGTGAGCTGCCTGACAAATACATCCACAAGCCCTGGGACGCACCGGACGACGTGCTCTCGAGCAGCGGCGTTCAATTAGGCGCTGATTACCCCGACAGGATTGTCGATCATTCCGAAGCGCGAACCAAAGCGATGGGCGCATACGAGAACCTTCCCCGCAATTAGATGGCTCACTTCTCACACTCATCGAAGCTGGATCACTCTCCTGCAGCGGTGTTCGACTGGCATGAGCGACCCGGGGCATTCGAGCGTCTTGCGCCCCCGTGGGAGCCCATCCATCTCGAAAGTCACGAAGGCATACATGAAGGTGATCGGGCGGTCCTCCGGTTGGGATGGGGGCGACTTTCCATACGGTGGGTAGCCCTTCATACCGAGTACCGGAAGGGGGAGCTCTTCACGGACGTTCAGGAAGAGGGCCCTCTGGAGAGATGGCATCACCGGCACCGGTTTGAGCCCGACGGCGAATCCGGTACTCGCATGTCCGACGAGATAGATTACGAGGTCCCACTTGGAGGAGTTGGCGACTTCGTGGGAGGACAATGTTTCTCGCGCAGATTACGCGAGCAGTTCCGGTACCGCCACCGCATCGTCGGCAACGACCTCGACCTTCACCGGCGGTATTCAGGACCTCCGTTGACCATCGCCATCAGCGGTTCATCGGGGCTCCTCGGCAGTGCGCTGAGAGCGTTTTTGACAACAGGTGGCCATCGCGTGTTGCGGCTTGTTCGGCGGGTCGCCACTTCGGACGATGAGGTACGCTGGAGCCCGGGCAGCGGACAGATAGACGCCGAAAAGCTGGAAGGGATAGACGCCGTCGTGCACCTCGCCGGTGAAAGCATTTTCGCGCCGCGCTGGACGGAAGCCAAGAAGAAGCGCATCTATGATAGCCGCGTCGATGGTACACGTCTACTCTCGACTGCACTGGCGAATCTCGAGAAGCCCCCTGGCATCTTCGTCTCATCATCGGCCGTCGGCATCTATGGTGACCGAGGAAGTGAGGAACTGGATGAAGGCTCCAAGCTGGATCACGAATCGTTTTTGGCGCGGGTCTGCATCGACTGGGAGGCTGCCGCAGGTCCAGCCCGGCAGGCAGGCATCCGGACCGTTTTCGCGCGCACCGGACTCGTGCTATCGGGTGCGGGCGGCGCGCTGGCGCCCATGCTTCCGCTATTCAAGGCCGGGCTTGGAGGACGACTCGGCATCCCGGACGCGTACCTCAGCTGGATCGCCCTCGACGACGTGATCGGCGCGATATACCACGCGATACGCACTCCCGAGATCAGCGGACCGATGAACCTCACGGCACCCAGGCCGGTCACGTGGAATGATTTCGCACCCGCGCTGGGAGACGTACTCAACCGCCCCACATTCGTCACAGTACCCGAATGGCTGACAAAAATCACGGCAGGTGAAGTCGCGGATAACGTACTCCTTCCCAGCACGCGCGTCCTGCCTGGCGTCCTGCAAGAGACCGGGTACAACTTCCTGTTCGACGATCTCGTCGAGTCGCTACGGCATCAACTGGGTCGAACCGCAGGCATCCTGAGTTAGCAAACCGAAGCAAAACGCTCCAAGTACGTTTCATGACTGAACCTGTAGTTGTCGTCGGAGCCGGACTGGCAGGTCTCAACTGTGCCCGCGTTCTCCACGAGAATGGGCTGGAAGTGCTGGTTCTGGAGTCGGAAGATATCATCGGAGGTCGCGTTCAGACTGACGAGGTCGACGGCTTTCTGCTAGATCGAGGTTTCCAGGTGCTGCTGACCGAATACCCTGAGGCTCAGCAGTCTCTCGACTACGACCGACTGGAACTGCACCATTTTCGACCAGGTGCCCTCGTTCGACTCAAAGGACGTTTTCATCAGGTCAGCGATCCGTTCCGGGATCCTGCCGGCACCCTCGGCACGCTAACTGCTCCCGTCGGATCGGTCCTCGACAAGCTCCGCATCCTGAAACTCAGGTCCGCCGTTTCGTCGCGCGGCGAGGACCAGATTTTCCAGCGTCCGGAGACAACTACCATCGATGCACTCCGAAACAGGGGCTTCTCGCCAAAGATCATAGAACGCTTCTTTCGTCCCTTCTTCGGCGGAATTATGCTCGATCGAACGCTTCGCGGATCGAGCCGGATGTTCGAGTACGTGTTCAGGATGTTTTCGCTCGGATCGGCCGCCGTTCCGGCAGACGGAATGCGGCGGATCCCATCGCAGTTGGCCGGAAATCTGCCGCTGGGAACCGTTCGCCTCGAGACCCGCGCAGCCGAAGTTCGCCGCGGCGAGGTCGTCGCAAGCGACGGTGAACGGTTCAAGGCGCGGGCGATCGTTGTGGCTGTAGACGGACCGGGGGCGAACACGCTCTTTGGCAATCAGAAAGCCCCTTCATACGTCAGCACGTACAACCTCTATTTTTCAGCGGAGCACCTGACGTTCCGGGATCCGGTTCTCGTTCTTAACGGAGACGGCATCGGACCGATCAACAATGTTGCCGTCATGACGAACGTCGCGGGCTCGTACTCGGAGACAGGGAGGCCTCTCATCTCGGTCACGGTCCTTGGGGATTGGGAAGGCAACGCGGACCTGGAACCGGCAGTACGCCAGCAGCTGGCAGACTGGTTCGGTGACGGCGTTGCGGGACTATCGCACTTGCGGACCTACCACATCCGGAACGCGCTTCCTGACCAACAGCCACCTTTCCTTAACCCGCCCCGCAAAGACGTTCGCGTTGAACCCGGCATCTACCGAGCCGGGGATTACCTCGACACGGCATCCATTAATGGAGCACTGCTGGCCGGACGCAGGGCGGCCGAGGCCCTGATTGCCGATTCGAACGCCCCTTGATCGTAGACAATTTCACGGGGCATTATTGAACGACGGGATGGCGATAAGATCAGTAGTGAAACCTACTAGCGGATGGATGTAATGCTTGCGTACAAGACACTACTGCTTGTCCACTTTGCGGCGACGTGGGCCATGCTCGGCGTCATTCTGATTGTTCAGGTCGTTCACTACCCGCTTTTCGCCCAGGTCGGCTCATCCACGTTCGCCGAGTACGAGGCGCTGCATACCAGTCGCATCACATGGGTCGTAGCTCCCTTGATGCTGATCGAACTCGCGGCCGCCGTTGGATTGGCTGTTGTGCGCCCGCCTGAGGTCCCATCCGTCCCGATCTGGGCCGGTTTGATACTCCTTGCGATCATTTGGGCCTCAACGGCATTTATTCAGGTACCGCTCCACAACAAGCTCATAAGTGGCTTCGATTCCGCTGCGCATTCCAGATTGGTAGCGACGAACTGGTTACGCACGGGCGCATGGGGCGTACGGGGCTTGATTGCGATGCTGCTGGTGTGGAGATACTCCAACGCCGCGGCATAATGGGCACTTATAGTTTCGAGGCGCCAGTCGTAGCAGAACACCGCCAGGATTCGGGCCCGGGCAGCATCGCCGAATGAAATCGGGCACCGGGAGAGTGCACAGAAAGGACACATCATGGACGTATCGGACGCGATGAACTTATCCGACACCAAGACCAGCGACGATCCAGAAGCAGTCACCGACAGCGAACGGGCCTCTGGTTATGAACAGGTTATCGCCCGCATCTCATTACTCCTCGAGGGTGAAGACGACTGGGTCGCGGCAATGGCTACCGTCGCTTGTGAACTACACAACTCGTTTGACCATTTCGACTGGACGGGCTTCTACCGTGCTGTCGGGAATGGAATGCTCGTAATCGGGCCTTACCAGGGTGACCATGGATGCCTGCGTATCCCGTATGACCGAGGGGTTTGCGGGGCCGCCGCAACCACAAAAGAGACGCAACTGGTTCCGGATGTAGAGGCGTTTCCCGGGCACATTGCGTGCTCAACATCTACGAGATCCGAGATCGTCGTGCCGGTCCTCACTCCGGGAGGTCAGCTGTTGGCTGTTCTCGACGTCGACTCTGATGCCCCGGCAGCATTTGAAGAGACGGATCGCAAGCACCTCGAGCTGATATGCGAGGATTTGGGGCGCCGGTTCAGCGCATCTCGCGAGCTCTGATTGCCGAAACGTCTATCGCGGATCAACACTTTCGAACCGCTCGCAATCCTCTGGATGCAATCGACGCATTTCGATGACCTCGGCAACAACGAAGCTGCGATCGTAGCCGTCAAGGTGACCGTAGGCTCCCTGTCTGGAACGGTCTCCCCGTAGCACGGCGTAAACCTGTTCGTGAGGTTTCGACGCCTTCTCCTCGTACATCCGCCAGAGCTCGACGCCATCGTACCAGCTCAGCCACCACGCTTCGGAGGACTGGCAAGGAAGAAAGGTGCTGTCCTCAAACCCTAGACTCACAATGCCTGCGGTCGTCAGTCCGAAGATGGCATCCTCTTCCGCGCCGTCGACGATTGCGCATCCGGCGACGTAACACATCGCCGCGGCGAGAGCTAGCGCTGATGACCACGCCGGATGTTTCTTTCCCGAGTCCATGGCGATGAAACTCGAGACCCGACTTGCATAGTTCCGTGTATACGCGCTTTTACCCGGAGCAAGCGGCCGGTCACGATCGCAGGCGGCCTCAGACTCCAAGCTGTCCTATGGCGTCCTCAACGATCTGCTCGGCCGACTCGGTATCGCCTGCTTCAGAATAGACGCGCAGCACCGGCTCCGTACCGGACGGGCGCACGAGCAGCCAGCCGTCATCCGTGACGTACTTGTAGCCGTCCATGTCGAGCGTCTCCCGAACCCCGTGGCCGGCCAGTTCGCGCGGGCCATTGCCCGAGCTGAGGCGATCCAGCACGGCCCGCTTCTTCTCCTCAGTCGTGTGCACGTCTACGCGATGGGTGAAGTGGCCTCCGAACTCAGCGTAGAGCTCGTCCACCAAGGCGGACAAGGAGAGACCGCGCTTGACCACCATCTCCGCAATAAGAAGTCCGATGTAGATCCCGTCTCGCTCGGGGATGTGCCCCTTGACCGCCATTCCGCCCGACTCCTCGCCACCCACGAGTACGTCACCGTCCACGATTTGCGAGGCGATGTACTTGAATCCGATCGGAGTAGTGCGGACGGCAAGGCCGTATTCCTTCCCGATCCGATCCAGCATGTGGGTTGTGGAAAAGGTCTTTACGATCTCGCCCGACAATCCGCGTTCCTTGTGGAGGTATTTCACGAGCAGCGCGAGCATCAGATGCGAACTCACGAACTGACCTTTCTCGTCATACATTCCGACCCGGTCGGCATCGCCGTCGTTAGCAATACCGACGGCACAGCCCTCCTCAATAACGGCACGCGACAGGCCTTCCAGATTGCGCTCGATCGGTTCGGGGGCTTGCCCGCCAAAGCCGGGATTCAGTTCACTCCGAAGTTCGATCACGTGGTCTGTCCCGAGGAGATCGGAGATGACGCCCTGGCCGGCGCCGTACATCGCGTCGTGCGCAATCTTTATCCCCGACTCCTTGATGGCGTCGATGTCAAGGCGCTGTCGCAGGAGTTCGAGGTACTCCCCGTGGACGTCTCGGAGGGTAACTGCGCCATCCAGCTTGGCCTGCTCGAAAGTGGGTAGCGATCCGATGGGTTCGAGCCGGTCCAACTCCGCTTCGACCGCGTCGATCATCTCCGGAGTGGCCGGCCCGCCGAAGTTGGCCTTGATCTTGTAGCCGCTGTACTCAGGCGGGTTGTGGCTTGCCGTAATCACGATCCCGGCGCTTAACCCGTACTCCTTCGCGGCCCAGCTGATTGCCGGCGTGGTGGTTACACCGTCGGCAAAGACGACCTTCACGCCGCTTGCCGCAAACACCCTCGCGGAATGCTCCGAAAAACGTCGGCCAAGGAAGCGGGTGTCGTGTCCGATCACCACCGACGGCGCGTCGCCGTATTCCTTGTGAAGCCATTGGGCAGTGGCTTTCGTAACAGCGGCCACGTTGTCAAACGTATACGTATCCGCGATAATCGCGCGCCAGCCGTCCGTGCCAAACTTGATTGCCGGATTCGCCATGGTGAGAGACCTCTCGTCCGATCAGATGCGTCATGAAGAAAGTCGAATATGACGCGGACGCAGGAAGGGAGTCAACCGCGAATGGCCGGGAGGCCCGGATTTCTCACGAATTTGAGGCTTGGGCCGCCGATTCGCGCCACGAGTTTCTACTCGAGATTGCCATCAGTTCTCGCGCACTCCGAATCGAGGCCTCTGTGATCTCGGCGCCGCTCATGAGCGTCGCCACTTCTTCCGCTCGCTCCTTATCGCCGAGGCGCCGAATCGACGTGCGCGTTCGATGGCCCGCAACCGTTTTCTCGACGACGTAATGGAAGTCAGCCATCGCGGCGATTTGCGGCAGGTGAGTGATACACAGGATCTGGTGATGCTCGCCAAGATTCCTCAGGCTCTCACCTACTTTCTGTGACACGGCTCCGGAGATGCCGGAGTCGATCTCGTCGAACACCAGAACGGGGAATGCCTCGTTTTTGGCGAGGATGGTCTTCATTGCCAGCATGATGCGACTCACCTCACCGCCGGATGCAACCTTCGCCAGCGGCTTGGGCTCTTCGCCCACATTGGCGCTGATGTAAAACTCGGCGCTGTCGATGCCGGACTCGGTAGCTTCATATCGTGTAGGGTCTGTACTCTCCCACTGCGAAGACACCCAGCCCTCGTCATCCTCAATACTATCGATGCGAACCTCGAACTCGGCATTCTTGATGCCCAGCTTCTTGAGCTCCTCGACAATTGCAATCTCCACCTCGGTCGCGGCCGTCTTACGCAATTCGGAGAGGCGGAATGCCACCTGCGACAGGTGCTCAAATCCTTCCTCCTGGGCGCGCTCCAGCCGCGTAATCGCGGCATCAAAATTCGTTGTGGTCTCGTACTCTTTTCCGATGTGCGTTCGGTGCTCCACGAGTGCGGCGGTCGTGCCTCCGTACTTCTTCGCAAGGCGGTGATAGTCCGCGATTCGCGATCGAACCTCAGTCAGGCGCTCCGGGTCGAATTCGACCTCCTCGACGTGTTCGGCCAGACTTCGCGCAACCTCATCGATCACGACCTTGGCCGACTCCAGTTCGGCAAATGTCTTCTCCAGGCCTCGATTCATCCGAACGAGTTCCATGAACTCGCGCATTGCGCGGCCCAGCCTGTCGTATACCGAGTCCTCGTTGTCATACAGCATCGCATATAGCGACCCTGCCAGTTCCGAGACGCGTTCACGATTCTCAAGCTTCTCCATCTCGTCCGCCAGCGCCGCTTCCTCGTCGACGGAAGGTCCGAGTTCATCGATCTCCTGAATCTGAAACTCGTACAGCTCTCTCTTGTCGGCCAGATCGGTCTTGCGGCGTCGCATGCGATCGAGCTCTGCCGTGACGTTGCTCACCTTGCGGAAGGCTCTGCGATATTCATCGACCGCGTCCGTGTGCCCGCCAAAATGGTCGAGCAAGTCGAGGTGCGTTTCGGTTCGAAGCAGAGATTGATGCTCGTGCTGGCCATGCAGGTCGAGCAGCAAGTCGGCAACTGCGCGCATTGCCGTGGCCGTTGCCGGAGTGTCGTTGATGAAGGCGCGGCTTTGCGACGACGAGATCTCTCGGCGCATTACGAGGAGAGGTTTCCACTCGACCTCGTGCTGCTCCAAGACCTCACGTATTGCAGGCGATTCAATCTGATCAAAGACGCCTTCGATGATTGACTTCTCGGCGCCACGACGAATCACATCTTTCGAAGCCCGCTCGCCCAGTATCATCTGGAGCGCCCCGATGAGGATGGATTTCCCGGCGCCGGTCTCTCCCGTTATGATGTTTAGCCCCGGACCAAACCCCACTTTGAGGTCGTCGATGAGCGCATAATCCGAGATGTGCAGGGAACGGAGCACAGGGAGACGTGATAGACCACTAACTTGTTGTGACACAACGCCCAAACAGCACTGCTGTACGCGGGCGCACGGGTGGATCTTGCAAGATACTACACAAGATTGCCTATCGTCTAAAACGACTTTAAGTTAAGCGCCGTGGCAGTGTTTGTACTTTTTGCCACTCCCGCACGGACATGGCTCGTTGCGGCCTACGCGCTCCTCTACGACAACGGGTTGGCGCTTGGCTGTCGGGTCGCGATCCCTGCCCGCGCTGTCGGATCCGCCACCTCCGACGCCGTAGCTGGGCGTCGCGGAGTCGTGACGTGCGCTGGCACGCTTGGGATCCAGGCGCCGCTTCGGCGGAGCGCCCGCCGCTGGCCGCCGTGCCGCCTGGCCGTCTACAAGAGGTCCGGCGCGGAATACGAAGGAGACGAAGTCGTTGCTGATCTCCTCCATCATGGCGGCAAACAGCTTGAACGCCTCCATCTTGTATTCGATAAGGGGATCTCTCTGCCCAAAGGCACGAAGGCCGATTCCCTCCTTCGTTTCATCGAGGTTACGGAGGTGCTCCGTCCAGTAGGAATCGATAAATGACAGCAGCGCGGCGCGCTCGAGCGCGTCGTTTATCTCCTGGCCGTTCGTGTCAACGGTGTCTGCGACGCTCGCGACCGCCCGCATCACCCGGCGGCCATCCGTGAAGTCGACGTAGACACGCTCCGGCTTGGTCTCCTGATCGCTCTCAACGAGCTGCCGCATGCTATCGTAAAACGGACGCGCGAGCATTGACCGCTTGCGGTCGTAGTACTCAACGGCCGCCTCCACAATCCGATGCTCGACCCCATCTTCTCCAAGATTGATGAACTCTTGCTTGGCAATCTCGAAGTCCAGAGAGAGCGTCCTCAGTAGCTCCTCCCGCATCTCGTCGAGAGTGCCCTCACCGTAGTGCTTCTGTACGATAGAGGATACTACGTCCTCCAGCATTTCCAGCAGGTCACCGCGGAGACGTTCTCCCTTGAGGGCGTGCAGGCGACGATCGTAGATGACCTCGCGCTGCGAATTGAGCACGTCGTCGTATTCCAGCTGGCGCTTTCGAATCGCGAAGTTGTTTTGTTCGACCTTCTTCTGCGCGCGCTCGATACTCTTGTTCACCCACGGATGGGTGATGACCTCGCCATCCTCGACGCCCAGACGATCCATAATTTTTGCAACGCGGTCAGAGCCAAAGAGACGCATGAGGTTGTCCTCGAGCGACACGTAGAACTGGCTCTCGCCGGGATCACCCTGACGTCCCGCACGCCCGCGAAGCTGCAGGTCGATGCGGCGACTCTCGTGCCGTTCCGTTCCGAGAATGGCCAGTCCTCCGGCCTCACGGACACCGGACCCGAGCTTGATGTCGGTCCCGCGGCCGGCCATGTTGGTCGCGATGGTAACGGCTCCGCGTTGTCCGGCCTCAGCCACTATCAGAGCTTCTGTCTTCGCGCGGTCACGCCGCGCATTTAGAACGTTGTGCTTGATGCCCTGGCGCTGAAGCATTCGACTCAACGTTTCGGAAACCTCAACCGTCGTAGTACCGACAAGGACCGGCTGTCCCTTCTTGTTGTAATCCTTAACCTTGTCGATTACAGCCGCATACTTCTCGCGGGTCGTCTTGAAAACGAGATCGTCCAGATCTTGACGGCGGATCGGCTCGTTCGTCGGAATCACGATCACGATCATCTTGTAGATCTTGTTGAACTCTTCCGCCTCCGTCTCGGCCGTACCCGTCATTCCCGAGAGCTTGTGATACATACGGAAGTAATTCTGCAGCGTGATCGTGGCGTAGGTCTGGGTGGCCGCCTGGATCTTGACCTGCTCTTTCGCCTCGATCGCCTGATGGAGGCCGTCAGAATAACGGCGGCCCGCTAGAACGCGACCGGTATGCTGATCGACGATCATCACCTTGTCCTCCTGCACGATATACTCGATGTCCTTTTCGTACAGGGTATAAGCCTTCAGAAGCTGTTCGATGGCATGCAGCCGCTCTGCACGCTCTGAATACGTGTTGTAGAGCGTGAGCTTGCCCTCTTCGAACTCCTTGCGGGCCAAGCGCTTGTCGTTCTGCAGCTTGTTCTCCGCCTTCTCCTCAGTCAGTTCCGGATTGTCGGAGTATTCCTCTTCCAGCGCGGCAATCTTGTCCTCATACTCTCGCTCGAGGTTCGCGACGCCCAGTCCGATGTCGGGAAGAACGAAGAGATCTTCATCCTGGCCCCCTACCCTCGAGATGTACTGGCGGCCCTTTTCCGTCATCTCGATCGAATGCTGCTTCTCGTCCAGGGCGAAATACAACTCCTCATCGACCAGCGGCATGTTCTTGGCGTTGTCCTGCAGATAGAAGAACTCAGTCTTCTGCAGAAGCGGAGATACGCCGGGCTCGCCCAGAAGCTTGCGAAGCTTTTTGTTCTTTTGGAAGCCCCGGTGAGCACGCAGCACTGCAAGGCCCGCCTCACTTTCCAATTCGGCGGCCTTCTTCTTGTCCCCTGCCGCTTCAGCCGCCTCCTTTTCGGCAAGAAGCTTTTCGGCTTCCGACACGAGCTGCCCGACTAACTTCTTTTGGGCGTAAACGAGTTTGTCGACCGGTTGGCGAAGCTCGATAAACCGGTTATCGTTCGCCTGAGGAACCGGACCGGATATGATAAGCGGCGTCCGGGCTTCGTCGACGAGCACCGAGTCGACCTCGTCAACGATAGCAAAATGGTGGCCGCGCTGGACCAGCTGTTGCGGGTCGATTACGAATGAGTTGTCGCGCAGATAGTCGAAGCCGAATTCGTTGTTCGTCCCATAGGTGACGTCTGCTTCGTAGGCAGCCCGACGTCCAGGGGAGTGCGGCTCGTGCTTGTCGATCACATCCACCGTCATCCCGAGAAACTCTAGAATGGGGCCCATCCACTGGGCGTCTCGTTCGGCGAGATACGGGTTGACGGTCACCAGATGTACCCCCCGGCCGACCAGCGCGTTTAGATAGACAGGTGCAACGGCAACCAGGGTCTTACCCTCACCCGTTTTCATCTCCGCGATACGGCCCTGATGCAGCACGACACCGCCGAGAAGCTGGACGTCGTACGGCACCATGTCCCACTTGATCATCTGGCCGCCGGCCTCCCACTCCTTGCCGGCCATGCGCCGGCACGTTTCCTTGACCACAGCGAAAGCTTCGGGCAGGATCTCGTCCAGTGTATCCTCTACAACGTCAAGCCATTCCTTCTCCAGGTCGTCCAGCCGGTCGTACATGTCGAGGCGGTCATCAAGGTCCAGCGAAGCCTGGGCAGCCTGCCCGTTGCCACCAACCTCAGCCGCCGGCTTCGCGCCCTTTAGGCGGGCCTTCAATTCGGCCGTCTCCTCTTCGATAGGGACTACTGCTTCGGCAATCCGCTGCTTGAATTCGTCGGTCTTGCCGCGAAGCTGATCGTCCGAAAGCAGCTTCATCTTCGCATCAAAAGACTTGATCTCCTCAACGACGGGCCACAGCTTTTTCAGCTCCCGCTCGTTACTGTCACCGAAGATTTTCTGTATTACGTCTAGCATGGCTGGCTACTGGCCGGGGCTTTGGGAGTC
>JAHHLP010000082.1 GCA_018679295.1 Rhodothermia bacterium | reverse complement strand
AGGAGACTCCCGAAGACCTGATTATTTCAAACGTCACTATTGTCGACGTCGTCGATGGAGCGTTGAGGCAGGGGCAGTCCATCGTGATTCGGGACGGCAGAATCGACTGGGTGGGCGACAGCGATTCCACTATTGAGAGATCCGGCCTCGTTGCGATCGACGGCACTGGCTACTACGCGGTGCCTGGACTCACGGACATGCATGTTCACACCCACGACGACTCTGACTATCTGCTTCACCTTGCCTTCGGTGTTACGACGATTCGGGAAATGAACGGCTGGCCGTGGCGTCTGGCTCGACGCCAGCTCGTCGAATCCGGTGGTCTTGCCGCACCCAACATGTACATCACCAGCCGTATACTGAACTCCAGCGATTTCGGTGGATATGCCATTGCGGTCAACACGGAATCGGCGGCGAGGTCTGCTGTCCGCGCCGCCAGGGCCGCGGGGTACGATGCGATCAAGACGCACAATGGCCTGGCGAAGGACGTCTTCTTAGCGATCATGGACGAGGCGCACCGTGTGGGACTGGATGTTGTCGGCCACATCCCTGTCAGGGTCTCCGTCGCCGAAGCAATCGATGCCGGAATGCTGACCGCCGAACACTTCAAAGGCTACATCGACGACAGCGTACTCGAGATTTCCTCGCAGGACTGGCAATCGCCGACGGAAGGGGCGGCGATATTTCTCACGCCGACGTTCTATACGTACCGGGAGCATCTAAGGGCAGACGATGCTCAGAGTATCATTGATGCCAGTTCCAACTACGTGCTCCCGCATCGCAGAATCGACTGGCGGCGCTATGCGAGTATGGAAGCCGACGAACTCACGCAGCTTCGACAAACGATTCGGCCCAAGTCCGAAGAAATATTTAAAGCGCTGTCTCCGATATTCCACAATTGGCTCGCTGGCACTGATTCCGGAGGCTACAACCTTATGGTCCCTGGCGAGGCACTTATCGAAGAACTTGAAATACTCCAGCAGTTGGGGCTGTCGCCGCTGGAAGCACTGCGATCGGCTACGACACGCGCCGCCGATGCGATGAACTTGTCCGACAGGATAGGGCGGATCGCACCGGGCTTTCAGGCGGACCTGTTGCTGCTCGAGCGCAATCCGCTGGAATCTGTAGCCAACCTTCGGTCACTTCGTGCAACGATCACTCGCGGACGACTGATCGACAACCCCAAGAGCATCATCGAGAACGGCAGTGCGATCGACCTGTCGGCCACACACATCGATCTCCAGGAGCTGGAATCCGCAGTTGCGGCGGCTGAACAACATGCTGCGGTGGGCTATGCCCAATCCAGTATATCGCTCGACTTGTGGATAGAGCTCGCTGAGACTCTGTCGAGGCCAGACCTTGCCGAGCGACTTCGAGCTCTCATCATGTGAGTCGTGGCGCCCTACACGACGTACCCACCGAATGCTCTATGATCAGGCCAGGTTACCTTTTCCAATCGGCGTCAGGTCTGTGTCAAAAGTTAAGATAGCGGGAGGATAAGTGGCAATTTCTGACCCTTGGTCGCCGCCCCGATTGATTGGCAGCTTTTCCCGAAACGAGCCTTTAGCATGTCGTGATTGAGAAAGTAGCGACAGGCCGCTAACGGCCACAAGCGGTCATCGGGAGTCGTTAGAGACGACCTTTTGCGCGCTCAAGAATTGACGGAATTTCAAGCCAATCTGCTTTTTGCAGCGCCTCATTCGAGTTTGCCCGACCGTTACGCAAAGTATGAGCGACTGGATATATCCATGAGTCGTTTGTCTCAATCACGCGTTAGTTTGACTTAGCTCAATCGCCACTGAAAAGCCTTATCTCACCCTCTAATATCCGCACCTAGAATCAGACATTCGATCAGTAAAAATTCAGACAAACGCAAAAAGTGTCATTGGCCATTAGTCGGCAGTCTTTGTAGTTACTTTCTTAGGTCAAACTATGGCGGACATGAACTGGCATAGAAGACGTTGTCTTGATCGGTTACTGCTGCGCAAGAGATTGTTTCCGAGTTCACCGCTGGAATCACAAACGGTCCGCTCAGGCTGTCAAATGAAAACCTTAGGTCTGCTTGCGATCCGACAGAACTTGTTGAAAACGATGCGGTTGTTGCCCTGAGACTGCTTCTGACAACTTCAAGCTGCGCATCTCTGCCATCGGCTTCGAAATTAATGCCGATATTGGTTCCCGTTGCACTCTCAGCAACGAATGTCGAATCCTCAATTGTGATCTCTCCGTCTGGCTCGAATACACGCATTGCTTCAGCGGTGACTCCACCTTCAACTTTGACACGGACTCCGCGCAATAAGACATGCTCTTCCGTAGCACCGGTACCCGAATACAGAAGGCCAACATTCTCGGCACCGAGTCCGCTGCGAACCTCGACCTCGGTGTCCGTAACGTCGACCGTAGTATCGACACCTCCGCACTCCAAGCCTGTGTTAAATATACTACCATTGCTTGCAGCAATTTCGGACTGAGCAATATGGACACGAACCGTATTGCCGCTCGCAGTGACTCCCAATGCATTTTGTCCTCCGCGAGCGAGAACAATGGACCGGACTAGATTGAGTCCGCCGCCGCCTCCACTAAAGGGGTCTAACTCGATACCCCAATTCTTGGTTGTCGCCTGAGAAGCAGAAATGGAGCTTCCTACAATTGTCATAAACGTCGAGGTAATACCAATTGCTTCAGATCCGCCAACGGCATTAACTTCGACGTTAATTAGATCAACCGACGTTTCTT
>JAHHLP010000383.1 GCA_018679295.1 Rhodothermia bacterium | reverse complement strand
CACATCGAGTGGTCAGGCGACGAGAAGAGCCCGGGAGTGGTCTTGCTCCACGGCTGGGGAAGCTCGGCAGAGCTGATGCGACCCATTGCCCGAGCTCTTGGCGACGGCTTCAGAATAGCAAACGTCGACCTCCCCGGGCACGGCCAGTCGCCGGCTCCACCGGTCGCAATGGGCGTTCCCGAGCACGCGGACCTCATTCACAACCTGATTCGCTACCAGTTCGGAACATCAGTCTGCATCATCGGCCATTCCAACGGCGGACGGATCGCAATGTACATGGCTTCCGACGAATCCATGAAGAGTGATGTAAAGCGACTCGTCCTCATCGGGCCATCAGGGATCACGCCTAATCGAACGGCCAAGTACTACATACGAAAATATCTTGCTCGTGCACTCAAGGCACCGTTCGAGATCCTGCCTGACCGACTTCGCGTAGCCGGCCTCGATTGGCTTCGACATACACTCCTGTGGAATCTCCTGGGTTCATCCGACTACCGCCGCCTCTCGGGTGTGATGAGAGACACGTTCGTGAAGACGGTATCCACACACCTCGACGATCGTGTGGAACGGATCTCAGTGCCGACGCTCATCTTCTGGGGAGACGAAGATCAGGAAGTCGGCAGGCATCAGGTCGAAACACTCGAGAGTCTGATCCCGGATGCCGGGTTGGTGGTGCTCCCTGGCGCGGGCCACTACGCCTACCTCGACGACCCCATCACCTTCCTCCGCGCAACACGTTTCTTTCTTGAGGAAGATCGACGGAGCGAATGAAAAGATGATCGGTATCTACATCCTCCTGATTGTCGCGGTTGCTTTCGCGGGCTGGCGCATCTGGCGCCGGCTTCGGTTCTCGCTCCACATGTTCCAGCTCCACGGCTACAAGGTGCCCGAGTATGCGAGGTGGACGTTCAAGCGGCCGTTCGATTTTCTAATACGAAGATCCCATGTTGCGGGAGGTGTTCTTCTGGGCGCCGCGACGCTGGCCACGGATATTCCGGCGCAGAAGACGCTGGCCGCGGTGCTGTTGCTCGGGTGGACGATCGCGTTTGCGTCGTCGAAACGGTATCGCTCGGATAACGAGAAGAAGCCGCTGGCATGGACGAACCGAGCGAAACGCCTGTTCGGATTCGCGCTGGCGCTGATCTTGGTCCTGTTGCTCGGCGGGGCGGCAGGCCTCTCGCTGAGCACAGGACTTCTGTCTTCGCTTCAGCGACTGCTGGGTGGTTTTCTGCTGGCCGACCTGATCGCACCGCTGGCGGTGATAGCGGCCGGCATCGTGCTGGAACCTCTGGAGGTCCTGTTCAGATGGGGCTTCAAGAGGAAAGCGCGCGCCAAGCTTGCCGCTCACGACAACCTGACCGTGATCGGTATCACAGGCTCGTACGGCAAGACCTCCGTCAAATTCATCGTTCGAGAGATTCTGTCCTTTCGGTACAACGTGCTCGCCTCACCCGGTTCGTACAACACACCGATGGGGCTCTGCCGCGTGGTGAATGAAATGCTCCTGCCCGAACACCAGGTGCTGGTGGCGGAAATGGGTGCGCGTTACTCCGGTGACATCCGGGAGCTTTGCGAACTCGTCAATCCATCCATCGGTATCGTGACGAATGTCGGTGTTGCTCATCTGGAGAGCATGGGATCTGTGGACAACATCGAGCGGGAAAAGGGGGATCTGCCGGCATCCATCTCGCCCGGCGGAACGGTCGTGCTGAATGCCGACGACGAGCGGGTGATGCGGATGGCGGACCGAACCGAGGCCTCCGTCCTAACCGTGTCTGCGACAGGCCGCAATGCGGACTTCAGTGCGAGTGAGGTGCAGTATGGCGCGGACGGCTCCGCCTTCACCATCACGGCGCGATCCGGCGAATCGCTGCGCTTTCGGAGCAGCCTGCTCGGAAGCCACAACATATCCAACATACTCATGGGAGTGGCAGTAGGTGCGTCGATGGGCTTACGACTTCGGCAGATGGCGCACGCGGTTGCCGCCGTCCAGCCGGTCGAGCATCGCCTGCAGCTACGCAAGGAAGGTGCAATAACGGTCATCGACGATGCTTTTAATTCGAACCCCGTAGGCGCTCGCAACGCCGTGGAGATCCTCGGGCAGTTCCGGACAGGGCGCCGCGTCATCGTCACGCCCGGGATGATAGAGCTGGGCGACATCGAGTTTGATGAGAACCGACGCCTTGGCGAGGCCATTGCCGACAACGTAGATCTCGCGATCCTGATCGGCCCGGAACGAACCGCAGCGATCGCGGAGGGTCTGGCTGCCCGAGGCTTCCCCGACGACAAGGTGCAAGTGTTCCGGTCGCTTTTCGATGCGCGGGACTTCTTGAAGCAATATCTTCGAGAGGGCGACGTCGTGCTCTACGAAAACGACCTGCCCGACCAATACGAGGAAGCCGCCTGAAGCAATCCCACCTGCAGCGGATGGCAAGTATGAGAATCGAGCGCCGGCTCTGGGCTGAAGGCTACAAACACGTAGCCGGCGTGGATGAGGCAGGTCGGGGTTGTCTTGCAGGCCCCGTAGTTGCCGCAGCCGTAATCTTTCCGCCCGAAAAACGGGTCCGCGGGGTCAAAGACAGCAAACTGCTGCCGTCCGAAGAGCGGGAAAGGCTCGCACGGCGGATTCGCAGGCAAGCCGTTGCCGTGGGCGTAGGCCGCTGCAGTCCGACCGAGATCGACGAACTCAACATTCTCTGGGCTTCCATGGAAGCCATGCGCCGCGCCATCGAGAATCTTGAGGTACGACCCGGGTATGTCCTCGTGGATGGCAACCAGGTTATTCCCGGAGCGCGGTGGCCGCTCGAGCCGGTCGTCAAGGGCGACCAGCGCAGCCAGGCCATAGCAGCCGCGTCAATCATTGCCAAGACGGAGCGCGACAACATCATGCGTTCCCTCCACGACCGCCATCCGGAGTACGGCTGGGTCACCAACGTCGGCTATCCTACCCGATACCACTATGACGCCCTGAACGAGCTCGGCCCGACGCCTCTGCATCGAAAGTCGTTCAACCTCGGCGGTCCGGATCCTCAGATCGATCTATTCGAGATCGAACAAGACGTTCAAGCGCAAGCACGTCTTGATCAAGAGACTCCTGCCCGGGTCGAAATGTGAGATCTGCGCGCTCGTAGGCGGGGCGCCGGACGCGCATCATCCGTGTCACTCTCGATCGGAGGGCCGATTCTGGCTCGTCCTCCGCAAGCGCCTCGGCAATAAGCGGGCGACCACCGTCGGATTCAAGAAGACGCCGCACAAGCTCGTCGATCGGTACATCAATAAAGACTACGACTCCGTTACGGCGAGCCCACCTCATCGCTCGCCACGAAAGCAATGCGCCCCCACCGACCGCTATGACGTGGTCCTGCAGCCCGCGCGTCAGGCGGAGATGCTTGCGTTCGATTCTGCGAAACGTTCGCTCCCCTTCCGCCTCAAAGATGCTCGGGATGCTTCGCCCCTCCACGCTTTCGATCTGTGCGTCAAGGTCGACGAAGCCGAAAGAAAGCTTGTCCGCCAGACGCACGCCGAGAACGGTCTTCCCAGAACCCATAAAACCTGTTAGATAGACGCGCATTTAAGTATGTCCACCTCATCGTGAGGGATGCAGTTCGCATCCCTTGTACGAAATGTAAGTCCCATGCCCAGATTCAAGCTCGTTGTAGAATACGACGGCACGCGCTACTGCGGGTGGCAGCGGCAGAACGACGATCCTTCCGTTCAGGAAGAGATTGAGAATGCGCTCGGTGTCGCACTCGGACAGCAGACACCCGTCGTGGGATCCGGCCGCACCGATGCGGGGGTTCACGCTCGCGGACAGATTGTGCATTTCGACGGCGATGAGGTCGAGGATCTCTTCCGCCTGAAGGGCTCGCTAAACGGTTTGCTTCCCGCCGACATTGCAGTGAGCGACGTGACACAAACCCGAGACGACTTTCACGCGCGGTACGACGCGGTTTCGAGACGCTACCACTACTACGTCTCGACACACCCAACGGCGCTTGACCGTTCTTTCCGTGTCGTCGTTCCCGGGGATACGGATTTCAATCTTATGAATGGCTGCGCTGCAGGACTTGTCGGCACCCACGACTTCTCGTCGTTTTGCAGAACGCAGAGTGAAACGACCAACCGCCAATGCACCATAACGGCGGCCCACTGGCAGCGGGAATCAAGAGACGGGTACTTCTTCTTCGGAATCGCGGGTAACCGGTTCCTTCACGGGATGGTCCGGGCGATCGTCGGAACGCTGCTGGAGATCAGCCGAGGCAAGCGCGAGCCTGCCAGCATCATCGGGATCCTCGCCAGGCGCGATCGACGCGCGGCAGGGGAGGCAGCGCCCGCAAAAGGCCTCGTTCTTGAAGAGGTATTGTATCCGGATGCACCGGCCGGAGATGTAGCATGAGAGAGGCGAGGAGCAGCAGGCGCACGCATAACTTGTCCGCGACACTGTCGCCGCGGCCAAAAGGTCTCCTGCGAGGCGGACGACTCTCGGCCGCCTATGCAGTGTTGATGAGCGCCACGCTGCTTGCGCTCATCTCCTGCGACCGTCCGTTCGTCGAGATCAGCGAACCCGAGATCGAGATCGTCGAGCCTGACCTGAGCGAAGTGCTGGACGTCACGCGTATTCAGATGAAGGTCCGCGCCTCGTCATTCCGACCGATTGATCGCGTCCTGCTCGGGGACGAGCCGATGGAGTTCGACCCGGAGACCGGTCTCTGGATGAGCCTCGCGGATCTTAAGAACGGGCTGAACGAGTTGGTCGTGACAGCTTTCGACATCGACGACGTATCGTCCCAGGATACAGCGGTAGCTGTCGTCCTCTCGCCACAGTTCACACCCAACGCGCCCGATCTGCCGCGAGGCATTGGTGACCACGCGGCAATCCTGACGAGTGGGGGCGACCTTCTGGTTACGGGCGGAGCCTTTCAGGCCAACGGCGAGGCGTTGGACGTCGCCTTCATTTCGTCGCCCGCGGGTGCACCGTTCGAAGAGCTGCCGAGCGGACTTCAGAATGCGAGACTCGGGCACACTATGACAAACCTGCCCGACGGACGCGTCCTGATTGCAGGTGGCACTTTGCGCGGGACGATTAACGATGTGCTCGTCCTTGTAACGGAGGCCGAGGTATTCGACCCGTCGACGCGGGAATTCAGCGAGCTGATCGTCGCTGGAGACCCTATTCGTCGCGCGCATCACTCCGCCGGCGGTGAACTCGGCTCATCGGGATTCATTCTGGATCTGTATGGTGGCCGCGGAGACATCCGCTACCGGCCGCAGCCGGCGATCGGCATTCGCCAGGATATCCGCAGTTTTCTTTTGCGTAACGACAGTCTCATCTCGTTTACGGCTGCTCCCGGGCCATTCCTCGGCCAGCCGATATCCGGACATACGCAGGTCGTGGTCTCGGATCGCGATGCCTTCGAGCCGGCTGAGTTCCTTTTCCACGGCACGGACTTCGGACCGGATTTTCGGGAGTCGATAAGCTTCACCGTCGATTTCGCCGACCCTCTCGGCCTCATCCCCGTGGACGCCGGCAAGACGCAGGAGGCACGTACCCACCACGTTTCCGTAGCCGTGACGGATGGTCTGGTGATCACGCTCGGAGGGAGCGGCCCCAACCGGGACGCACCCCTCGGCTCCGTCGAGCTCTATGTGGACAGGCGGCGAGAATTCCTCCGAGTACCCCTCAATCAGACGAGTCCCCTCCGCCGGTCTGGTCACAGCGCAACAAAGCTTTCCGATGGCCGAATAATCATAGTGGGAGGCTTCCTGACCGGAGGAAACAGCACCTCGTTGTCAGAGTACCTTCTCATATCAACAGACTAGATCAGAAATCGTCGAATGGATGTCCAGAAGGTTTTGAGGTGGCTCGTGACGGCCATCGTGATGCTCGTGGCGATCGTGTTGCTCGGCTTCATTCTCAAGGTGGCCGGTGTGCTGACCGGCTATGCGATCAAGATCCTGTTCATCCTTCTCTTGGTGGCGATCATCCTGCGCTTTTTTACCATTCTGCAGGAGCGACGCTGATCGCGGCGCCGTTTTCGACCTCGGTCGTTGTACATTAAGGCCCAGGTCAACCCACCACTTACGTCACTTCGGTTCTCCAGCCGACAAGGTTTTCACGTATGGTCTCGCCCCCGTCTAACGTACAGGCTTCCGAAAAAGCGCCGGCGCCGGTCACCCAATATCGATCCGAGGTCACGTCTGAAACCGGCCTGCTGCGGCAGGTAATCGTCCACACGCCCGGCCCGGAAATGGAGCTTGTTTCACCGGAGGCAAGGGAGGACCTGCTGTTCGAAGACATTCTGTTTTTGGGGAAAGCCCGGTCTGAACACGAACGCATGTGCTCGGTGTTCAGTAAAATCGTCGGGACCGACGAAGCCGTGCTGCAAGTCGTGGATCTGCTTCTCGACGTATTTCAGAAGGACGACGCTCGCGCCGATTTCATCGACCAGCTCTGCAGGGTGTCGGTCGAGAGCAACTTGCAAGCCTTCCAGTCGGATATCCAGAGGTTGTCTCCCGACGAGCTGTTGCACTTCGCGCTCACCGGCGTCTCGCCGCTGCAGATTCTTTCTCGTCCCCTTCCGAATCTGATGTTTACCCGCGACGTCGCCGCGGTCGTCAATCGACACGTCGTTATCAGCCACCCCGCCACCGCTGCGCGCACGCGGGAAGGAATCATCATCGACACCATCCTGCGATATCACGATGCTTTCCGTGAGTGTCGTGACAACATCATCAAACTTCCCCGCGGCAACACCTTCGAAGGTGGCGATTTGTTGGTCGTGTCGGAGGACACCGTACTGATCGGTCACTCGCAGCGAACGTCCTTTGGAGGGGTGATGACGATCGCGCGTCGGCTCTTTGATGAAGCGGGGGTGCGAAATGTTGTTATGGTCAACCTCCCCAAAAAGCGGTACTGCATGCACCTCGATACCGTCTTCACGTTCGCCTCGCCGACCGAGTGCGCGGTATTCCCGCCCCTGATCGAGCTCACGGGATTGAGCAACGTGATCCACTTCACCCCCGCAGACGAGCCCGATCGACTTGTTACTCAGGTCAAATCGAGCCTTAAAGAGGTGCTCGAGGAACTTACGGGTAGAGACTTGACCTTCATCCCCTGCGGCGGTCATTCACCGCTGAGCCAGGAACGTGAGCAGTGGACGGACGGCGCCAACTTCTTCGCGCTCGCACCCGGCGTCGTCATCGGCTACGAGAGAAACGAGCGCACCTTCGATATGATGCGTGAGCACGGATACCGGGTTGTTACGGCCGAGGGGTTTCTGTCGTACTACGACCAAAGTGACTGGCAGGTGGGCGAGAAGATCGCCATCAAACTCGAGGGTCAAGAGCTGTCGCGCGGGCGCGGCGGACCGCGATGCATGACGCTGCCGTTTGCGCGCGAGAAAGAGCAGATCATTGAGAACGCATAGGGAGCATGAGTCTCGAAAAGATTCTTGAACCGCACCGGCGCTGGATGGGGAAGGCCCTTCGGGAGGCTGAGAAGGCAGCCGATATGGGGGAAGTGCCCGTCGGGGCAGTCGTCGTGCAGGGTGAGACCATCGTGGGGCGTGGGCACAACATGGTCGAAACCCTCAAGGACCCGACTGCTCACGCCGAGATGATTGCCGTTACCGCGGCATGCGAGACCCTCGGCAGCAAGTCGCTCGAGGGGTGTACGATATACGTGACCCTCGAACCATGTCCGATGTGCGCGGGAGCGCTAATCATGGCGAAGGTAGAGCGCCTCGTCTTTGGCGCGTTCGACGAGAAGGCCGGGTGCGCATCTACGCTGTACAACCTGGTCGAGGATCGGCGGTTCAATCACCGACTCAAGGTGATTTCGTCGGTCGAAGCGGATCTGGCGGCGGGGTTGCTGAAGAAGTTCTTCCTGGCGCGACGCGACAAGCAGCGCAAATGACATCTCCCGGTAGCGTCTACGTAGTTGTGGTTGGAGCAGGCCCGGTGGGGTTGGCGTGCGCCATCGAGTGTCGCCGTCGAGACCTTTCGGTGCGGCTGTTCGATAAGGGCGCCATTGTCAATTCGCTCCTTGGCTATCCGACCAACATGGAGTTCTTCTCGACGCCCGACCTGCTGGAAATCGGCGGATACCCGTTTCCGACTCTTGGATACAAGCCCGTGCGGGAGGAGGCTATCGACTACTACCGCCGCGTCGCCTTTGCAGAGAACATCGAGATGTTTCTCTTCAATGCCGTGACCGGTATCGACGGTGAGGAAGGTTCTTACGAGGTCCGGTCTGAAGGGGAGGTCACCGAGGCTGCCAACGTCATTGTCGCGACGGGATTCTTTGACTACCCGAGGCTCTTGGGTGTTGATGGCGAAGACCTTCCAAAGGTTATGCATTATTACAAGGAGCCGTACGCGTATGCGGGCCAGGAAGTGGCTGTCATTGGCGCAAAGAACTCGGCGGCGAAGGCGGCCCTGGAATGCTTCCGACACGGCGCGCAGGTCACGATGATCGTCAGGGGGCCCGAGATCGGCCCCTCTGTCAAGTACTGGATTCGGCCCGACGTTGAGAATCGGATTCGGGAGGGATCGATCCGTGCGATGTTTAATACGGAGGTGGTCCAAATTGAGCCGAAGACAATCGTCGTACGAAACGAGTCCGGCGTCACTTCGCTGCAGAACGACTGGGTCCTGGCCATGACAGGCTATCGGCCGGACTACGGTTTTCTGGAGACAGCGGGCATAGGGATTGGAGACGATCCGGATCGGACGCCCATCCATGATCCTCGGACATTTGAGACGAGTCGCAGGGGCGTGTTTCTCGCCGGTACGGTGTGTGGAGGGCTGAACACCAGCCGGTGGTTCATCGAGAACGGCCGCGAGCATGCCGCTGTGATTGCGGAGACTATTGCGGGGCGGCGGATCAAGTAGTCATCCCGAACTCGATCCGGGACCCATCTGAGGGTGAGCCAAACCTGTGGGTACCCGCCTATGCGGGCATGATGGTTCTCATAGAATGACGTCTTACCCCTATCTCCCTACTCCGTCGCAACCAGTACCTGTCTGGCC
>JAHHLP010000572.1 GCA_018679295.1 Rhodothermia bacterium | reverse complement strand
CGGTGGCTCACGCCCCGGCGGCGTTTCGCCAGGGTCTCTCAATGACGACGGTTGTTCTGTACCTGGCACAGGTATTCGTCGTGGGCTTGTTGTTTGCCGCTGTCTATGTTCGGACCGGCAACCTCTTCGTTGCAGTAGGGTTGCACGGACTGATTAATGTTCCAGGGGGGCTATTCACCTCGGGAATCGATTCGTCATTTGTTATGTTAGTTCTCACGTGTGGGGTGTTGCTCGTATGGCCGTATCTCGCGAGGTTACTCGATGAGGTTTTTACCATGCGGCCCGAACTCGCAACCTCGCCCGTGGGAAAAGGACACCTGCAGTTTCCATGAAGTATTTCCCTTCACTACGTCGCCGCATGATCTATCGAATCGCAACGACCCTGGTCGTGCTCCCACTATTTGCAGGAGTCACGCTTGGGCAAACGATAACGAGTTTTGACCCTCGCGGACTGGTCATCGGACTCGGAGCAGGCACCGGGACCTTCAGTGGCGACCTGGGCAGCGCATTTGATGAAGCGAACGCCAGCTTTCGATTTGACGCCCACTACAATACGTCTCGTCGCCTCTCTTTCGGCCTGACGTTCATCTCGTCCAAGTACGGACTGACTGGTGACTCACGAGGAAGCCTCGGACTCGGAGCCCGATATCGTTTCCTCGAGGACGCGTGGAGCCCGTTCGCATCTGCAGGATTTCACATCCTCAATGGAGGTGACAAGACGGGAGCAGGTCCCACAGCAGGTCTTGGAATTGACTTCGCGACATCGGATCGGTTCAGTCTGTACATCGAGGGATTGTGGCAGGGATCCACGCCGGATGATGCGTTTGAGGGCCGCGAAGGAGGCAGCAGCCTCGACAACCTGATTACGGTGGGCATTGGCGCGCGCTTTCGACTGACACAGCCCAAGCGGCCACGATTCTCAGTATCTGTAGTGGCTCCTGATACAGTACTGGTCGGCGACATCATCAATCTGAAGGCTATTGTCGATGGCGACCCATCGTCGCCGGTATTCATTTCATGGCGCATAGAGCAGGTTAGGGAGTACCGGGGAGAAGACATCCGGCACGCCTTTCAGTATCTCGGACCCCAACAAGTGACCGTCATCGCTCAGAATGAGCGATACGAGATCAGACAGACAAAGGACCTGTTCGTGGTAGATGACCCGATCTATGAGCGCGACGATGACCTGCTTCCGGGTGCGCCAACGCGGGTAGCCGGCCATGTCCGCGTGTTGGAGATCTACGGAGAACGCCAGCTAGAGGTGGGTGAAATTCAAAACTATCGACTTCGACTCCGACCCGGGGCTCGATGGCCCATCAATTATCGTTGGGACATGGGAGACGGTACGATTCTGATCGGCAACAACGTCCTTCATCGATATTCAAACCCGGGAAGCTATCGGGTCACTGCGGTCGCCCGCAACGGAATCAGCGCCGATACGTTGTTCACGGAGGTCTTAGTTTCCCAGCCGGAAACTGCGGCCACGACCGGCGAGACGGCGAGGCCCGACGCAACCACGTCTGAAAACTCAGCCGGGCGGCGCTCACCACGATATCACCCCGACGAGCTTCGTAGTCGTTCGGGAATCGACGTGTCAGCCGGTGGGTATGGCTGGTCCGTTGGGAATTACATGGATCGCCAGTCCGCCGAGCAGCGGATGCGTCAATTCAAGGTCCGCGGGTTCAGGACGGATATCGTCACGGACGCGCAAGGTGGTGGAAGTCCGGTCTATCGTGTTGTGGTGGGGCAGTTTGCTTCTTCTGGTAGCGCCTTATCGGCAAAGCGTGAAATACAGCGACTGAACGATATACCGATTTCGCTGATCGAGATTGGAAGTCCGTCGCGCTCCGAGACGCCGGTCCGAATTACGCCGCCGGCGACTCCTCGCCCGCGGGCTCCGGTGCCGGACGATACGCCTCCGGTCATATCCAGACCGGTCGTTCGTCATATCGGGCCAGAAAATGCCACGACGCTGGATGTGTCGAGGCTCAGTGCCTCTGATCCGGAGTCTCGGATCGCAAAACTGGAATATCGCATTGTGAGTGCCGATGGAAAAGAGGTGTGGACGGATTGGACGACGATCGTCGAGCCGAACACGGCAAGCGCCGAAACAAGTACTGTCGCTGAGCTGCCCATGTTTGCCGACGACCAGGAGGTCCTGCTGGAGGCGCGTGCCACGAATGGTCGCGGACTCACGGCGACAAGCTCAGTAACTGTCTCCGTCGACGTAGACGAGACACCGCCCGTATTCGACCGGACCGACATAGAGGTCGCGAGAATTGACGACGATCTGGTACTTGATCTTGTACTGGCCGTCGATGATCGCGAGTCCGGTGTGGCGCAGGCACGTTATCGAGTGGTAGACCAGCAAACAAACGAGGTGTACTCCGGTTGGACGGATGTCACCGGACGACCTCGTGTACTGCTCTCGCTTACGCAGGCGGGGATCGAGGGGCCGAAGACGGTGATCGTGGAACTGGAGGCTCAGAACGGGGCGGGAGCGGTCAACGCCTACGCGAAGTCCGTCCAGATTCCTGAAATAGCGGCCGTTTCTTCGAGTCCAGGTCGGATCGTAACGACGAGTGGGCCTTCCGGACCTGCGGTAGCACCTCCAGATCCCACAGCAACAACGCCCGATCCCGCAGCAACGACGCCCGATCCCGCAGTAGACCCCTCGGTTCCGGGACCGGCCGTCAAGAGCATGAAGGTCTACATTCGTGAGAACCGGTTGCTCGTGTTTCTCGATGGCATCTCAGATGCTTCGTCCGCAATTCAGCAGGTAGACTACCGTGTGCTTGACGCGTCGGGTGACGTTCTCGCCGGCTGGTCTCCCATCTCTCTGGTCCCGCCCGGGAAGCAGTCGTACGGTCTGCAGATGCATCGGCTGCCCGTACCCTCAGGTGCATCTAACGAGAGCAGCGTAGAGGTGCGGGTTACGAATACTGTAGGCGGAAGGACGGTGGTGAGAGAAACGGTGGGTGCAGATTCGTGAGACCGGTCTTCCGGTCCACGTAGACGCCAGTAGTTGCACGACATAGCGCCCGGTAGTCGAGCCAGGCATAGCCGAGCAGAGAGACTCTGCCAAGAAGTTCACGCCGACACCAGTACGTTATGCGGCGCCGCGGAGTCATCGTCGTGATGCGCGACCAATACGATCAATGATCGTTCTTCCAAGTCCTGAGTCCGAAGGACGGTCGCAGTATATCCTCTCTACGCGCAAGGCATCGGAATCGCGGAAGAATTGGTACAGCTCGTATCCGTATTCCTCCACGCTGCGACACACGCGAACGAGAGCAAATGACGACGCGTGCATCGGTTCACGAAGTCCGATGAAGGAGGCCATGACGTTGGGTTCCATTTCCACCTCGTCGGCAAAAACGACTTGTGCTCGCGGAGCATAGTGTCGGTGTCGCAGCCCGGGGCTTCTCCTAAGG
>JAHHLP010000204.1 GCA_018679295.1 Rhodothermia bacterium | reverse complement strand
TTGGGAAACAGCCAATGAAGGCCGCCTATAGTGCCGTGACTGGAACCAAAGTTCATGCACCCGCCACGATCGGTGATTCGTGTCTTATCGGAGCCAATGCGGTCGTCTACGCGGGCGTGATGATTGGGCGGGGAGTCCTGGTCGCAGACCTGGCCTCAATACGCGAAGAGGTGACGGTGGGAGATTTCACTATCGTGGGACGAGGAGTTGCTATCGAGAACAAATGCACCGTCGGCCGATATTGCAAGCTTGAGACGAACGCCTACATCGCGGCGTACTCGGTAGTCGAGGATCGCTGCTTTGTAGCACCCGGCGTCTTGACCAGCAATGACAACTTCCTGGGGCGGACCGAGGAACGATTCAAGCATTTCAAGGGGGTCACCGTCAGGCGGGGCGGCCGGCTGGGCGTCGGTGCGATAACGTTGCCGGGAGTGGAGGTAAGAGCCGATGGCGTAGTTGCTGCCGGCGCCGTACTCACGCGGGACGCGGACGAGAATACGATTTATGCAGGCGTCCCCGCCGCACGGTTTCGGTCCGTTCCAGAGGACCAGCTGCTCGACAATCAGGGATGGGAGGACCCGGAAGGCGAATGAATCGGAGTGATAGCAAAACCGCGGCGCACAAGGCGTCGAATATCCAGATGGTGGATCTGAAAGGCCAGTATCTGAGGATCAAGGAGCAGATTGATGGGGCGATCCTTGAAGCCGTCGAGGAAACGCGGTTCATCAAGGGCCCGGCAGTCGGGAAGTTTGAATGTGAGCTGGCCGGCTACCTGGACGGATCGTTCGCACTCGGAGTCGCCAACGGGACCGACGCCCTTCAGATCGCCATGATGTCGCTCGGAGTCGGACCGGGTGACGAGGTTATCACCACGGCTTTCACCTTCATCGCGACGGCAGAGGCCGCGGCACTCCTCGGCGCTGTTCCGGTCTTCGCAGACATCGACCCCGAGACATTCAATATCGACCCCGTAACGGTCGAGGAACTGATCACCCCGAAAACAAAGGCGATAGTCCCGGTTCATTTGTTCGGTCAGCCCGCCGATATCGAACCGATTCTCGAGATCGCGGAGCGACATAACATTCCGGTGATTGAGGACAATGCTCAAGCGGTCGGCGCCGAATATCGAGGCAGGCGAACGGGGTTCATCGGTGACATGGGCACGTTGTCCTTCTTCCCATCAAAGAATCTCGGATGCTACGGCGACGGCGGCGCGATCACCACCAACGACGAGTCCCTCTACGAGGCGGCAAGAAAGGTGGCCAACCACGGCGGGAAGAAGAAATACCATAACGAGATCGTAGGAGTCAACAGTCGCCTCGACACGATTCAGGCAGCCGTCTTGAGCGTGAAGCTGGCTCATCTGGACGACTACACGCGGCGGCGACAGCAAGCGGCCGACCGGTATGACGATCTGCTCTCCGGGATGGACCACATCACGGTGCCGGTCCGCGATCGGCGCTGTACCCACGTCTTTCACCAGTACACGATTCGGGTTTCGAAAGATCTTCCGGGTGGACGCAGCGGACTCTCACAGGCGCTCTCAGAGCGCGCTATCCCTCACGCGGTGTACTACCCCGTACCGCTCCATCAGCTACCCGTGTTTGCAGATGGGCATGCGCCTTGCCGATTCAATGATCTCTCGAATACAGACCGGGCAGCAAGCGAAGTACTATCGCTCCCGATGCACACCGAGCTGACGCAGGAACAGCAGGAACGCGTCGCAGAGTCGATTGATGCGCACATCCGGTCACTTCAGTAGCCCTGGCGTATCGAGACAATATTCATATGGGCGACCCTCTTCGTATCGGACAGATCGGCATCGGCTACTGGGGGAAGAACCTGCTTCGCAACTTTCGCGCGCAGGAAGGTGTCACCGTTGCTGCCGTCTGCGATCGCAGGCAGTCGGTGTTGGACGCGGCCGATGCACTCGCTCCGGAAGCAGTAAAGACGGCCCGATATGACGATCTGCTGAACGATTCTTCCATCGACGCGGTGGTCGTGGCAACCGAGACCCCGACACACGCCGAACTGGCGGAGAAGGCTCTGCGTGCCGGTAAGCATGTGTTCGTGGAGAAGCCGATTGCCCAGACGGTGCAAGATGCACAGAGACTGGTTGATGTGGCGGACGACAAAGGACTGGTTCTCATGGTCGGGCACCTGCTGATTTATCATCCCGCCTTTCGCTACGTCGACAGCCTGATTCAATCAGGCGAACTGGGCGACGTGTACTACTTGTATTCGACCCGGGTCAATCTGGGAATTATTCGACGAAACGAGAACGCGCTCGAGAGCCTCGCGCCTCATGATCTATCTGTCGCCCTGCGATTCCTTGACAGCCGACCCGCTGCCGTGTCTGCACAAGGCCAAGCGTACCTTCAGCCCGACGTTGAGGATGTGGCTTTCGGGACCGTCTACTTCGAAGACAACCGTCTTGCCCACATCCACACGAGCTGGCTCGATCCACACAAGATGCGCAAGGTGACGGTCGTCGGGAGTCGAAGGATGGCGGTGATTGACGACATGGAGAGCGTCGAGAAAGTGCGCCTTTACGACAAGGGGGTCGAGATGAAGCCGGGCGAGCCCTCGTACGCAACCTACGCGGAGGCGATGTCGATTCGTGTCGGGGACATACGGATTCCGAAGATCCCGATGGAAGAGCCACTGCGAGCCGAGTGCCGGCATTTTGTGGAGTGCGTGCGGGAGAACAAGCGCCCTGAGACAGACGGGCAAAATGGCCTTCAGGTGGTGCGGGTTCTCGCTGCCATGCAGGAATCGCTGCGCAATGACGGGGCGGTGGTGGAGTTGTAAGGCTCGCTGGCGACGTCAGCCCGGCTGCTAGGTCATCCCCGCCACCCGCTTTCGCGGGTGCAGGCTCCGAGCGGGGATCCATCCCCCGACGCGACGAGGCACCCTGTGGGTTGCCGCTTCCGCGGCAATGACG
>JAHHLP010000414.1 GCA_018679295.1 Rhodothermia bacterium | reverse complement strand
ATCCTGTTGTTTGTCGGGTCGCGGCGGCCGAGGGTGGAGACAGACCAGTGTGATCTGATTTCCGGAGGGCATCTCGAGAATGGCAAAAATCGAGGGGACACTGTCATCGGCAAGCTGCCTTACCTCGTAGTCAACGATCTCGAGCCTCGAGTACAGGATCATTCCGTACGTGTTGCTCTGCGGAAGACGCACGGCATACTCATATTGTTGGGCCAGTCCGGCGACCGCTTCGTCCCACCAGTCATCGGTTTCGAGAAGCAACACAACGTCCGGTTCATGCTCGGAAATCAGTTCCAGATACGCCGCAGAGTTACGGTTCTCCATAAACACGTTGCCGTTGAACAGGCGAATCCGCTCAGACGCGTTCTCACACGGAAATACTTCCTTCCGGCCGATGAGCGTGTATGGCGCGATCTGGTAGACCTGGACAAAGAAGGCCGCCGCCAGCAGCGACGCGATAGACATATCGAGCGTCGTCCATGCCTTGAACAACAAGAGGTAGAGCGCAAGCGTGATTCCTGCCGCCACGGCAACCTGCATGCGCGGAAAGTCGAAGATGCGGATCCACCAGTCAGACCCGCGAAGCACGGGGATGGCGGTAGCAAGGACAAGCAGAACGCTCACCGCATGTAGCAACCACCTCATGAACGCACGGGCGCCTCGCCCTTCCTCACGTATGTGACGAAGCGATAACCGTCGCGATTCTCGACGATCGTCGGTTGGTACATGTCGCCGATGAGATGTTCGTACTCGGGGAAGTACGTGTCCCCTTCGTACTCGCCCTCCACCAGCGTCAGCTCCAGTCGGTCGGCACGCTCGATGAACTGCTCGTAGACGGTCCCGCCGCCGCCGATGAAGATCGCCTCTTCTGACGAGAGTGCATCCATGGCCGATTCGATGTCCGGGTAGGTCTCGATCTCCGGGTAGTCGGCGAGCTGGTTGCGGCTCGTCAGGACCACGTTTCGCCGATTCGCCAGCGGCTTGCCGAACTGATGCACAATCGACTCGAACGTGGTTCGGCCCATGAGAAGAGGATGACCGGTCGTTAATCGCTTGAACCGCTGAAGGTCCTCAGGGATGTGCCAAGGCAGGTCGAGGTCCCGGCCGATCACGCGGTTCTTCTCGGCGAGCGCGGCTATTATTACGATCTCGGGCATAAGGGCGGAGCGATTGAGAAAGGACGTTCGCTAGACGGCAACCAGGCCCTTGATATGAGGATGGTGCTGATAATCGACGACCTCGAAATCGTCAAATCGATAGTCGAAAAGGGACGCAGGTCTTCGCTTGATGTGTAGCCGGGGAAGTGGGAGCGGCTCGCGGGTCAACTGCAAGTCCACTTGCTCCAAATGGTTGCTGTAGATATGACAGTCACCGCCAGTAAATACGAAGTCGCCCACGTCGAGGTCTGTCTGCTGTGCGACCATGTGGGTCAGCAGCGCATACGATGCGATGTTGAACGGCAGCCCCAGGAAACTGTCAACGCTGCGTTGGTAGAGTTGGCAGCTGAGGCGCCCTTCCGCCACATAGAACTGAAAGAGCATGTGGCAGGGTGGCAGAGCCATCTCTTCGATCTCGTCCACCTTCCACGCGCTCACGATGATACGCCGCGAATCGGGGTTCGTGCGGATGAGGTCGAGGGCCCGTGACATCTGGTCGTAGACCGTACCGTCGCGCCCCTCCCACCTGCGCCACTGCTTGCCGTATACGGGCCCGAGTTCACCCTCCTCGTCAGCCCACTCATCCCAGATCGTGACGCCATTCTCATGCAGATAGCCCACGTTTGTATCACCGCTCAGAAACCATAGAAGCTCGTGGACGATACTCCGCAGATGCAGCTTCTTTGTCGTGACCACCGGGAAACCCTCGGACAGGTCAAAGCGCATCTGGCTGCCGAAGACGCTGCGGGTACCGGTGCCTGTGCGATCGTGCTTTGTGACTCCGTGGTCGAGAATATTCTGGAGATAGTCGAGGTACTGGCGCATGGAACGGGATCGGGATTACGTCCGGGTTGGTGGTACAGACCGGCAGGAAGTCGTCCAGACTGGGACGTCAATTTAGGAATTACGTGGCGCAACCGCACCCGCCGGTACGGAGCAGGGACGGCCCAGTGAGCACTGCGACGATGGTGAAACCTCTTGCCGCCAACACGGTAGCCTTCTCCCGAAAAGAGCACTTATCGACGTCGACATGGATCCGAATCTTCACCAGAAAATGGGCATTCACCACCTGAACAGGGTGTTGGACTACTCGCAGTTCGTTGCGGATGGCGGCAAGGCCACGGTGCACCTTACGCAGGAGGATTGGCAAGTCGTCGCGGATACGCTCTTCGGGATGGAGACGCCTGACGAGATGTTACCGGAAGCGATTCAGGGCTACCGACTGGCAGACGGCAATCAGGTGATAGAACTCACCACCCAAGACTGCCTCATTACGGTGGACATGATGTAGCCCGGAGCAGGTCGGCTTTTCTCCCTCTCGGGGTGCGGATCACCTTCGGCTGGGACCCATCAGTTGGCGGCCGCGCGCAAGTTGAATCTCGGAATCGCTGCCTTGAAGCGCTCCCCATTCTCGCGCTGCATCAGAAACGTCCCTTCCATGCTTCCCTCGAACGTCTCAAGCACACAATAGCTGTTGTATTCGTGCGCCTCCCCGGCGGGTATCACGGGCTGAAGGCCTACGACCCCTTCTCCCTCGACTTCCTCGATCTTGCCCCGCCCGTCGGAGATCACCCAGTGGCGCCTCAGGAGCTGGACTTCGAGTGCGCCTTCGTTCTCGATCCTCACGAAATATCCGAACACGAACCGACCCCTCATGACGTCCGTCTGTCCGTCCAGGTACAACGGCCGCACCGTGACCCGAATCGTGTCGGTCAGCGCCTCATAAGCAACCATACTGTGGGAGTCCGGAGATGGGTTGTCAGTTTCTCTGGAAAACTACTTCATGCGCCGATCTAAGTCGCGCAATCGTGGACATAAACTCGCGGACCTTGTCGTCGGATACGGGGCCGTGCCACATGTCGTTCTCCTTCAGCGCACTTCCGACGATAAACCCATCCGCCAAATCATAGTAGTCGCCGACGTTTTCATGGGTGATACCGCTACCGACCAGTAGCGGCAACGCGGTCGCTTCTTTGACGGCCCGAAGGTCCTCCAGCCGCGGAACAACCCCGGTCGTGGATCCGGTAACGATGATCCCGTCCGCGAGATGGAGTTCCATTCCGGCAGCGACCTCGCCGATCGCAAGATCGCTCGTAAGAGCGTGTGCAGCGTGCTTCTTCTTGATGTCCGCGAAGATGGGAATCCTGTTACCACCGATCAGTTGTCGGTAGCGAACGACCTTGCCTGCTGAGGCATCAGCAAATCCTTTGTCGGACACGTGTGCGTATGTCCAGCCCTCGGCGCGAATGAAATCGCAGTTGGCTGCTACGGCAACCGCAAGTGCCGTGCGGTTGCCCTGAAAGAGAATCTGCAGTCCCACAGGAATGCGCCGCGCGCGCCTCTTGACAGCGCACGACACCCGCGTCATGAAGGCGGCGATTTCAGGCCCCATCTCGCGTTCATGCACGCAAGGAAAGTCGCGCATATTCTCGATAAGGATGCCGTCCACTCCAGCACCCACGTAGACCTCCGTTTCGGCTATTGCCCGCTCCACCGCGCTTTCGACGCAGACGAAGCCCGGCACGCCCGGACTGGGACCCGTGTGAATCATCGCGATGATCGGTCGCGGTCGCTCGAAAAGTTCAGTGAAAGACGCTGGCATCAGAATTCGGAAAAGTTTTGACAGAAAAGCGTAGCTTTGCTTCCGAGTCGCCCACTGCTCGCCGCCACACAAACCACTTCGAAGTCACTAGCCGTCCAACGGAAGTCGAATCTTGGCTGTTCCAAGTACGCGGCAATGAGTGCGATTCGCATGTACAAATGCCTCTATCACGGACGGCGCGGGCGGAGTAAAGAATCAACCGTAAGCATTC
>JAHHLP010000329.1 GCA_018679295.1 Rhodothermia bacterium | reverse complement strand
CCTCTCTAGATCTGTGATGATTTCGTAAGTATGCGAACCTGGTCTCTTCTACGGCCGACCGCTCCATATGTGATCGATGCCACATACAACCGTTCGCGCTAGCTGGAACATCTGCAGAAGCAGATCATGAGAACGCCAGAAGAACGGACAAGCGACTAGTCATGCTCGAACCTCATCCATTATCAAGCATCGAAGACGTGAACGAGCGTCTTAGATCGGATGGTGCGATCTTGTTTCATGATGTCGGTGTCTCCGATGCGCGTAGTTTCGAAGAATTTGCAGGCAGGCACATCTCGGAGTGGATGGGGTACCAGGATCGCGCCACTAAGCGAGGCCACATTGAGGGTCATGTACATACCTCGACAGATACATCACCTGCCTTTTCCATCGCCCTACACTGCGAGAGTTCATTCACTTCACGTTGGCCGCAGAAGATCTTCTTTTATTGCCATTCAGCCCCTACTTCGGGGGGGCGCACGCCAATCTGCGACGTCCGGTGCGTGTATCGGGACATTGACCCTGGCATTCGAGCAAAGTTTGAGCGCCTGGGTGTCATGTACTTCCGCAACTTCGGTAAGGGAGTCGGGATGGACTGGCGCGAGGTTTTCCAGAAAGCAGATCGTCAGTCCGTCGACGCATATTGCGCCTCGCATGCCATTCATACGGAATGGCTCGACGATGATCGTCTGCGGACGATTCAGGTTAGACCCGCCACCCTGATGCATCCGATTGTGGGGCAGACCGTCTGGTTCAACCACGCTTTAGCGTTACACAAGTCCTCTCTGGCCGACTCGCTGATGAAAACACTGATGCGCCAGCGCGGAGAATCGTACCTGCCTCACAACGCATACTACGGTAGTGGCTAGCCGATCCCGAGCGAGGTCATTCAACACATTCGCGACGTGCATAACCGTCATACGATCTTATTTGACTGGCGGCCGGGCGATGTCCTGATGCTCGACAACATGCTGATGGCCCACGGTCGCGAGCCCTACGAAGGAGAGCGCGTCGTATACGCTGCCATGGCCGATCCATTAACCTGGCAAGAGGTGGGCATTGAACTCACCGTACCAAAAGCAATACCGAAGATCATCGACAGTGAGACCTCCAAAGCCAAAGATCATAATCTGGCGTATGTGGAGCAAGGCGACAAAGAGTTTAGCCGCTGGTTCCTAAAAGCGGTGGCAACAGAGCTGCAAATGGAAACCGTTGACGGCACTGACTGTTTCTCTGCTATCGGGGGTGATTCACTGGCGGGAGTGACGCTGATTTCGGAAGTTTTCGACCGCTATGGCGTAGATCTGTCGCTCGAAACGCTGATGGAGTCAGAGACCATAGACTCAGTCTTAGATGAAGTTCGGTCCCAGCGCAGCCGCTAGCAGACTCCGCGGGTTACGCAACGTCATTGCGACTCCGCCCACCTTGCGATCGCATCACGTGGCCAGAAGTAAGCCCACTCCTGGGGTCGATAGGACCCGGTGGCAAATCCTTCGCGCCGAGCCGCTGAGAACGCGAGGATCTCTTTGCGCGTTTCTACGTCGAACTCACGCCGCCACTCGTAACGAGCTCCATTCGCTTTCGGTATTTTCGTCAGAAATCCTAAACGTGGCTCCATTTCGGTAACTTGGGGATCCAGCAGCCAGCTACTGCGGTAAAGCCCTTCCAACTCGGGATCTAACTCGAGTAGTGCCGCAATGTTACGGAATGCGAGCTCTTGGTGCCGCTCAGAAAACCAGCGACGATAGTGATCCGCAGTGTGGATCACAAGGTAAGATCCGTATTGCCCCCGGGCTTCTCGCAACGGGATCAGGAGCCTTTGGTAAGCTGCGTAGGCGGCTCTCAAAGATGCTACCCTTGCGATTCTTCGTCGCATCCACTTTTCGAAGCGTCTGATCGTCCACCGCCAGGGCTTACTGTATTTCTCGCGCGAGTCAAATAACGAATCTCTTAGCATCCGGTTCGCTTGAACTACCCACGCCCCGCCCACTGGCAGCATACGTCCAGCTGCGACGGCAAAATCGAAGCAAAGATCTGGATGCATCAATCCATCAGGGTTTACAGGATCAAATAGCTCTCCTCCTTGGCGAGCTCGATTCAGCATTTGTTCGAACCATGTCAAAGACCAATCACAGATTTCGGCTGGCAGCTCTCGAAAGTGCTCGTCGCGAAGCCGATGCTGAAGCACCAGCAGCAATGCAAGCCTGTTCAAATGGGAAATCTCTATTGCCCCATACTTTCGTCGCAGTTCTTTCAGAATCGATTCCTGTGCGTTCGCAATCCTTCCAGCGAAGGAATATTGGTCGGCAAGGCGAGCGGCTTCTACATAGCTTTCTATTGGGTAATAATCGAGAAGAGTAGAGC
>JAHHLP010000048.1 GCA_018679295.1 Rhodothermia bacterium | reverse complement strand
CTACCCGACTTCAGGGACTCATCAGATCGGGTCAGGCCGCGCCCGTAGCGATGAATCGGGGAATCAGCACTTGAATCGCGTGATCGGTGCCGCCAAGAGGTGTCGAGGTGCGATGACCTCGCGGCATCCAAGTCTCTGCACGTTCGTCCGCTACAGACGGTCTCGGACTTGCCCTTTGCGGGCTAGTCGAGCACCCTCCAAACTACGTAAATGAGTAAGAACAGTAAACGCGGACGGTAGCGCCCGGCGCCTGCCCCTATTCTTATCTCAAGAATCGTTCCAAGGTCCGGAGTGCGATGTCCGGGTAGTCGGTTATCAGACCGTCAACTCCCATCTCAGCGAGTCGCATCATCGACACAGCGTCGTTAACCGTCCAGGGTATAATTTGCACCCCCTTCCGGTGTGCTCGGCGGATCATTCTTCGCCCGACAACGGCCCTATGAGGACTGTAGATATCCGGTTTGAAGCCTAATTCTCGCATTTTCAGGACCATAAACCGCCCGCTTAGTCGCCCAGCCAGTAGTGACGTCCGCCAGTCACGATCAAGGCTCCTCGCCTCTCGGAGCGTACGTACATCAAACGACTGAATCACCGACCGGCCAAGCACCCGAGCCGTGCGAAGCACGTCGTATAGCAGCCGCGTGAATTCTGCGGGCGGCGGATGCAGTACGTTGTCTCCCGATTTGCGACTCTTCGTCTCAATATTATACATGAGCGGTGCACGGCCGAGTCGGGCGGATTCGGACTCCGCCATGGAGATTACCTCGGTTAGCAGGGGCTTGGTGGCTGGCATCGGCTGCTGATCCGGGAAATCCGGGTGGCCTCTAAGCCCACAGTCAAAGGTCGCGATCTCGTTGTAGGGCATGCGGAAAAGCAGGAGTTCCTTCGACTCCCCTTCGGTTACCGGACGTCCGTCCGGCCAACTCGAGATCAGAGGATGGAAATGGGGGTCGTGAGATACGACGACCTTCTTGTCCTGCGAGATGACGACATCCATCTCCAGCGTGGCTACACCGAGTTCCAGCGCACGTCGAAACGCAGGGATCGTGTTTTCCGGAAGCAGACCTCGCGCACCCCGGTGTCCCTGCAAATCAAACGGGATGCGATCGGCTCGCGGCAATTGTCGGACGGGGTTGGTTGACTAGATCAGACCTTTTCGGGCTCGATACCCCAGGCAGAGGCCAACTCTGATATGATTGCCTTCTCCTCGACGAGCATCACATTGTCTGCTCGGGCGACGTACTCAAGGTCCGCGACCAGCGCAGCCCTCTGGTGTCCGGGAACGGCTTGCTTGATTCGATCAACTGATTTCGCCAGTGCATCGTTGTCCACGCCCGCCGCATATACGTGCAGGGCCTCGGATACAATAACGACCACGTCCGATGGCAATGCAGCCGGAAGCCATTCGGACAGCTTCTTGGTGATGGCATCCAACTCGGACTGGGAAAGCTCATCGTCCGCGCGGTGCGCAAGCATCAGATACACCAGCGCCAGGTCATGCACCGGAGTCCACTCCGACTCGGTGCGGTGGGTGTTCATAACGCTCCAAAGCCGCGACCGCCCCTCCTCCGCCGGATGCACATCCCAACGACGCGCAACAGCACTGATGAAGCGTCCTTCCTCATGCATGTACCAGTCGTCGTGTAGAGCCAACTGGACAAGATCGTATAGAAAAGCACGCCGCGTCTCCAGATCGGCAACGTGACTCAGCGTACGGATCGACTCTGCCAATGCCCGTCGACCCAACTCAGACCGCACCGTAGATACGGCGGATTCCACAACGGCCCGTATCTCATCGAAGGAAATGGCCGGGACGGTCCACTTCGCGACTGTGCGCGTGATCTCGGTCAAGTATTCTCGAGACGGATTCGCAGACGCCCTGAACGCGAGCGACACGTAGACGGTCGCCAGCCGTCCAGCCAGGTCTATGTCGAGATTCGCAGCCATTGTGCGTCGTTACTGGTCTTGGGTCGCCGTAACCAACCGGACTGTTACAGAGCCGAAAGCACTAATGACAAGGAAGCACAGCTCAGTCAATCGCAGCTTGCGTTCGGTTATGGTCCACTTTCAACTTAACAAAAAAGGGACGACCATCAGAGGACACTTTTAGATCGCATTAGGTTAAACCACGCGGAGCTTTGGGGAATTTTTATTCGTGGCGGGGTCCTGTTCATGGACAAATACGTCGTAGCGATCATTTTGACGACCATTGGTTTCTTCGCACTGGCCGCGATCCTGCTGGTGCCGGTTTGGCGCTTCCTGAACAAGGAAGAGAAGATTAGCGAAGAGTGGACCGAGGAGAAGGTCTCGGAGCGGAACCGCACGACAGACGCCTAGCGCCGCGAGGTTGACACCCGTTTAGTTACTGGCTACGACGAGATCGGAAATGCGACTCGTTTTGGCCGGGCCGATACCCGGCACTCGCTGAAGATCCACAACGCGCTCGAATGGGCCCAGCCGCTCCCGCGATTCGATGATGCGGCTGGCAAGGGCTGGCCCGATTCCCGGCAGCGTGACGAGTTGTGCATGGCTCGCGGTGTTCAGATCGATTCGGGCATCAGCACGAGCCCGCGAGGGGCCGGTCGTGCCTGCCGCGGCAGCCACTACTGTCGTCGTATCTGGATGAAGCGTTACAGCTCCTGTGACGGCAGTCGAACTCGCCTCGGCAAGGGCAAAGAAGATGCTGTCGCTTCGCGCATATCGATCTGAGGGTTGGCGACTCCTCCAGTGCGCAACGGAGTCTGCGCCATAGCCGAGCAGAAGAAGGCCACAAGCGAAGCAAATTGCGTTGAACTCACTGCGAGTCATCGACAGTCGGTGCCGAAGCCTAGCCACCCTGTTGCGAAAAGATCGGCGCACTGAGAACCCGTGTACAGAAGATGCCGTTATTTTGAATGGACACAACCATTGCCTGCTCCATAACCGGGTGCGGCTCGCCGGAGACCTATTTTGATTGTCAGGACCGAAGCTGTCGTTCTTCGCAGCATGCGATACGGGGAATCGAGCCGTATCGCCACCCTCTTCACACGATCGCGGGGTAAGCTGTCGGTGATCGCCAAGGGCGCACGCCGCACCCGGAGCCGATTCGGTTCCGCGTTGCTCCCGATGTCCCATACGGAAGTCGTCGTCTACGTGAAGCAAGGACGGTCCCTGCAGACCCTGTCAGAGGCCGGCCACATACTCCGCTTTCCGAATCTCGCGAAGGACCTTCGGAAGATCTCGATTGGCTTGCGGATGATGGAACTCATCGACGCAGTACTGCAG
>JAHHLP010000437.1 GCA_018679295.1 Rhodothermia bacterium | reverse complement strand
GCTCCCGAGTCAGCACCCGATCAGTCACGGAGTTGTTGCCCTCCACCAGAATCTCCGTGAATCGACCGCGCGGACCGGGTTCGATGATGAAACGGACATCGGCTGTGTTGGCCGTCGAGTCAACAAGCGCATTTGCATCGACCCGTGCAAACGCGAAACCGTTGTCGGTCATGAAGTTGATAACCCGGTCCTGAATACGGACGCGTTCCGCATCGGTGTAGCGCTGGCCGAGCTGGAGCGAAATCCGGTCCCTGAATGAAACCCAACGCTCGCGGAACGCACCGGGAAACACGTTTAGGGCATAGTTGCCATCTCCGTCATAAAAGCCGAAGTCCTGAAGAATGAGCGGCGGTCCTTCCTCGATCGAAAAAATGACGTGGATCCGGTTGTTCGTCGTATCCAGCTGGCTGGCTGGGTAGTCGATATCGGCATACAGAAATCCGTGACTGCTGTAGTAGCGTCGCAGGCGGACCACGTCTTGCTGAAGGGTGACCGGATCGAAGGGATGCTTGCGCGGTGAGACGAACGGAACGATCCGCTTTACTTTGTCGAAGAAGCTGGGCTCGGTCGTGGCAATCTGATTCTTCAGAACGTCGGACTCGAACGTCGATCCGCCGATGAACTTGAAGGATATCTTGCGGACCGTAGTGGTCTTGTCGACGAAATAGAGCGGCGCCTGGCCGAGGGACTCGGAAGCGCGAAGTCCAACGAGGCACAGAAAGATCAGGAGCAATCCACTTCGCAGAACCCGAAGGACATCGGATTTGCGGTGGGGCAACCCGTTAACGTTCGACGCGGTTTGCACGGAGCCCTCCGTCAACTCGACGAGGACCGCACCGTATCCGCTCTCGACACGTCGGCGGGGGCTCCGGATGGCGCGGAGGTAGTGTCGCGGGGCACTGCCGATCCGGGTTGGACATCCTCGACGGGTGCCCCCGTTCCATCTGCTTCCGTTTCGTTTGTACGGACGTCTTCATCGCGACTGGCTGGAACCGAAGCCGTCGTATCGGCTGCAGGACTGCCCGGGCGATCCATCGAGAGAACGGATTCACGAATATGAACGGAACCATGCTGGGTTGCCAGCTTCAGTTGGCCGTTTCCCGCTGCCAATCGGGCAGTGAATCGGGCGCCGGCATTCACGGTTCCGAACCGCTCGTCGACAAACGGAAGGCTCGCCGCACGAATCTCTCCGGCGGACGTGATTGCGTCGATGTGTACGCTGAGCGAGGCGGGAATCGTAGCGACGACGTCTCCATTCGCGGTCGTAAACTCGTACGAAGCATTGATCGCAGGTATCGGCCTCAGTGTGTCGGCCGGAACTGTCGGAGGCATCGATAGGATCGCACCACGGACATCACCGTTTCTCGTCTGAAGCCTGACCTTGCTTGAAGTGCCTATGAATCCAACATCCCCGTTTATAGTGCGCACGTCCACGTCCTCTGTGAACCCATCAATACTAACCGAGCCGGAAGTCCACTCAATCGCGAGCGGTGTGCCGGCGGGAATCTCGCCGGTCACGACATACCGGCTCAACTCCGGCTTCTTGGCAGCAAAGCGGTAGCGAAAGGCCGCCTCATCGCCTTCCTCAATGATGTCCAGGCCGGCCAGATTTTCAGACGCCTCTGTTGGTGAATTGCCTCGCGCCTTTCGAGTGATGCTGAGTCGCGCCACGTCGGTATCACCGGTCCGCAGGTTGACCGACCCCGCGTGCCCTTCCAGGATCAGTTTCCTTGTACCCGGCGATACTACCCGTTCGACGACGTCGGTAGATTCGTACGCACCTACATAGAGCGTGCCTTCACTCGTGCGACTGACCTCTTGCTCTTTGCACCCAGTGGTCAGGAGCAGCAGCGTCAGCAGTCCCGCTGTAGCGGTAGACCGGATGTTCATTCGATACGTCCCTGAAATGGCAGACATAGATGAATAAAAAGCTAATCATACCGGCGCTCAAATGGTTCCGGCCAACTCGAGGCCTTCCTCCTTATTCGACAGCTATTCGCCCGTGGGCCCCTGCGGCGCTGCCGCGTCCTTCCTCAGCCAGTCCCGAGTGCAGGATCCGACAGAGAGAGGCTGAATGGTTTCTATTCTGTCTCCGTTTGATTCGCGCCTTGACTCTCGCGGTTCTGGGTCGCACCTGTTTCGTCCTTTGAATTGCTTTCGCGAACGCGCGACTCGTGCAGCAAGACGACGATCGCGCCCATGATCAGGACTAGGCCGGAATAGTAAGCCCAGAAAACGAATGCGATGATCATTCCGAACGCCTCGCCGACACCGAGGCCGTCGGGTGTATCACTCGCGCCATAGCGGTCAAACGCCCCGAGTCTGCCGGCATAGAATGCAAACGCCACCTTGGAAAGCTCAAACATCACCGCGGCGAAGAAGGCACCCGCAGTTACGCTCCGCTTGGGCGGGTGGGGGAGCGGTGTAAGGTAGTAGAGTTGAAAAAAGATCAATGTGGTGATCGCCACCGGTACGATCAGACCCAGAATTTGCAAGAATATTCGCCATCCTGAGTCCCACCAAAGGAAGTCGAGATCATAGCGGGCGAGCAGTGCGCTCCCGGACACGTTATAGGTTTGCAGGGCGGCCGAAATGGCGATGGTCAGGACGAAGAGGACACCAATCTGAGCGGCCATTCTCAGGTCGAAAGCGTACCCACGCGGTATCGACCGATGCGTGTGCCATTCCGCAGCGAACACGTTGGCCAGGACGGCCCGCAGCGTGGAGAAGAGCGTCACACCTGCGAATATGAGACCGACCACTCCAATGATCGTCAGTGCGTCACTCGCGCTCCGAAGTTTTTCGACGAACGTCAGGAGTTCGGTTCCTTGACCAGGGGGCAGTAGCTCGCGCACGACCCGGGCCAGTGTTGGTCCCAGAAGTCCTGTTCCTATGATGAGCAGAGGCACGACCGAGACCAGCGCCTTGAAGGCAATGGCCTGCGACCATATGAACACGTCCTTTCTCTGCAGTTGGGCGAACAGAGAGGTTGCGTAGAAGCGTACGGCTTCGCTGGCGTCACGCGCAATCGACATGCGTGCTCTGGAAATGAGACTGTCCTGACGGTGCCGGATTCAGCTTGCACTGCGATCCGGCAGCCCCAAGTTAAGGGCTGTCAGGCTGACGCTCTGCGCTTCTCCAGGATGGGATGCTCGCCGAGCTTGACAGTGGCTGCCGTGATGCGGCACGAGTGGACGTCCGGATGCGCGTGGATGTCGAACATCACCTCGAGCATCGTGTCTTCCATTACGGAACGGAGCCCGCGCGCACCGGTGCCGAGATTCCGCGCCCTGTTAACCACAATGTCTATTGCGTCTTCATCAAAGATGAGCTCAATGCCGTCCATCGCAAACAGCTTCTGATACTGCTTGATCAGCGCGTTCTTTGGCTTCGTGAGGATACTTCTCATCGCCTCGTCGGACAGCCCGTCGAGGGAAGCGATCACCGGGAGTCGTCCGATCAGTTCCGGAATAAGGCCAAAGCGCAGCAGGTCATCGGGCTCGACATGCTTAAAGATAGATGGGTCCTTCTTGTCCATCTTCTTCTGAGAATGTGTCAGGAAGCCGATCGAATTCGTCGACATCCGGTGAGCGATCAACTCTTCGAGCCCGTCGAAGGCGCCACCGCAAATAAACAGTATGTTGCTGGTGTCGATGTTGATCAGGCTCTGTTCGGGGTGCTTGCGCCCTCCCTTTGGGGGAACTCCGGCTACCGTTCCCTCGAGGATCTTGAGCAGCGCCTGCTGTACCCCCTCTCCCGACACGTCGCGCGTGATCGATGCGTTGTCACTCTTTCGCGCGACTTTGTCGATTTCGTCGATGTAGATGATGCCGCGTTCGGCGCGTTCTACGTTGAAGTCCGCCGCATGGAGCAAGTGAGCAAGAATGCTCTCGACGTCCTCGCCTACGTATCCGGCCTCCGTGAGAGCCGTGGCGTCAGAGATTGAGAACGGTACGTCGAGGATGCGGGCCAGCGTTCGCGCCAGAAGGGTCTTGCCTGTACCCGTGGGCCCGATGAGCATGATGTTCGACTTCTCGAGCTCGACCTCGTCGTAGTCGTGGAGGTAGTCCTCGGCGTCGATTCGCTTATAGTGGTTGTAGACCGCGACGGAAAGCGCCTTCTTCGCCCGCTCCTGCCCGATCACGTACTCGTCGAGCGAGCACTTGCTCTCGTGGGGAGTGAGTCGCCTGTGGGCTGTCCCGCGACGGCTGGATCCGCGTCCCGAACCCACCGTACTCTGGTAGGAGGCAATGTCGCTTCGGACGATTCCTGCCGCGTCATTGATGCACCTGTCACAGATATAGACGTCTGGCCCGGCGACCATCGAGGTGACCTCGTGCGCCGTTCTTCCACAGAAAGAACAGCGTATTACCTCTTCGCTGCGTCTATTGCTCATTCGAAACTATCCGACGTGTCCGCCTGAAGAAATGCAACCTCAAGTGCCCGCGGCAAATGAACGGCTGTTCTCAAACCCTTGTATCGAGCGTTATTACACCTTACTTAAGCAATCGGAGGGTACGCATTGCGGCTTGATAAAGATAGTACAAAGTCCCGGAAAAATGCCGACACTCTATACCAGACGCCTGCGCTTGTTAGTACGTAGATGACGCCCGGTAGCTCCCCAAAACAATCTGTCTCGCCCGACGATTCGGACGAAAAGCATCAGCCCGCTGGTCTTCCGGAGGGCTTCGTCGAGCGGCTGTCTGAGATTCTGGCCATCCCGGATCTCGAGCCAGCGCTGGGCTCTTTCGGCGCGCCGCGCAACGTAGCTTTTCGCGTAAACACGCTTGTTGCAAAGGTCGAAGAGGTAGTTGAAGAACTGGTCGCTGCGGGGCTTGAGCTGTGTCCCGTCTCCTGGTTGGAGTCCGCCTTCACGGTGAGTGCGCATGATCGTGAGCTGCTCCTGGATTCGAGGCCGCACCGGGAGGGGCGCATCTATGTTCAGAACCTTTCGAGCATGATACCGCCCCTGTCTCTCGATGCACAACCGGGCGAGGAGATTTTGGATTTGGCGGCAGCGCCAGGGAGCAAGACGCACCAGATGGCCTGCGCGATGCGCAACACGGGCCGAATCACTGCAGTGGAGGTCGTTCGCGCCCGCTACTATAAGCTTCGCGACAACATGGAGCGGCTGGGCGCCGATTGCGTTCGGCCGTTCTTTCAGGACGGCACGCGTACGTGGCGGCATCGTCCCGAGTTTTTCGATAGAGTCCTTCTCGATGCGCCCTGCTCTAGCGAGGGCCGCTTTCGATCGGATACGCCGGAAACGACGAGGTATTGGTCGACGCGAAAGGTCTCCGAGATGTCGCGGAAGCAGCGGCGGTTGCTCTATTCGGCCATCCGCTGCCTAAAGCCGGGCGGCTCGTTAGTCTACTCGACCTGTTCGTTCAGTCCAGAGGAGAACGAGATGGTCGTTCACAAGCTGCTGGCCAAGTTTGCCGGCGCGGTTCGCGTTGCACCCGTACCGCTGGAACATCCGCAGTTCCGGAAGGGGCTCACGTCGTGGAGGGGCCGTGAGTTCGACGACTCGATCTCGATGACGCGGAGGATCATTCCGGACGCAACGATGGACGGCTTCTTCGTCTGTCGCCTTGAGA
>JAHHLP010000160.1 GCA_018679295.1 Rhodothermia bacterium | reverse complement strand
GGCATAGACCGTGAACAGCTGTTTCGCGATCTCGACCGCCGAAGCATTCAGGGCCGCCTCTTCGAGATTGATGCTTCCTGAACCTGCACCGAGTCCGGCGGCAACGATATAGGAAAGTTCGGCCAGGACGCCCATGGCAAGTATGAATGCGACGCCCTTTCGCCAGTCAAGGTCACGCACCCGGGGCAAGGCCGCGAGGTTGAGCAGCATGATCACAAACAGGAACAGCACCATGATGGCGCCCGCATAAACGAGAACCTGAATGACCGCGATGAACTGCGCACTCAGCGTGAGATATAGCCCCGCGATACAGAAGAGATTGAGAATGAGCCACAGCGCACTGGTGATCGGGTTCTTTGCCAACAACATCCCAAGGCCCGCCGTGACCGCCACTACCGCGAGCAGGAAGAAAATGTACTGGGCTAGCATGAAGCGCTTGGGTGTGGCAGAAACAAGAGTGGGCAGCCGCTGAGAATGAATGGACTCTGTACGGCGAGCATCTAGAATTATCAGTGCCGGGCAAAGAGCGTCAGACGGCGGGCAAATTAGATAATAGGCCCTCCTTCGGCAAGAAAAGATACCGTAAAGACACCCGGGCGATCGGGCGCGCGCGAGCTGCTACTCCGGTACCTACAGCAGGCCTTCGTCCGACTCCAGCTCGAACTCACCCTTGCGTGCTCTCAGATCGAAATAGAGCACGGGCAGGTATATCGACTTCAGTAGCGTTTGCAGTACGGTGGCCCCTCCCACAACGAGGCCGTAAGCAAGACCGATCCCTGACAGCATCTCAATCGGGTTCATCGGGCTCTGTTGTGAGACGGTTCGAGCCGACTCCTGCAACCCGAGCAGGAACAAGTCCTTGAACATCCAAAGCTGAAATGGCATCATCAACATAGAGAGTGCAATGCCGATGAGAATCGCGAAGACGGCCATGATCAGGAACAGCCTCCAGCCATTGCCACTGACCAGATAACCACTACGTGTAAAGGCTCCAAAAACCGACTCCTCCTCCCAGACGATGGTCGTCGTACCATACGCCCACCTCACGCGGAGATACAGAAACAGGGCAAATGCGAGAACGAACGTCAGTACCACAAGGGCGATGATTCCACCGCCTGCATTCGTTGCGATGGCTACGGGGATGAGTAGATATGGACCTACAATCGCGAGTCCGGATCCGAGCTCCCCGAGAAATCGCTGGCCCAGGGCTCTGCCGAGCCTGCTAATCGTGGTCAGCTCGAAAGCTTCACGCACACTAATCTTGCGACCCACGATTTCCCCACAGACGACAAGTTGACTTGCGACCAGGACAACTACGTCGGCGACCAACAGGAAACCGACGCCGAGCAATAACAACCCGAATCCCCTAAGGGCGGCCTGAACCAACAGCTCGTCCGTTGGACCGGACTGTGTCATGGTCACGATCTCGACGAGCGACGAGAAGAACGTGTCCATCGAGACTGCCATGACGATTGCAGCCGGCACGCCGACGAGAAGGAAGATGCCGGCCAGCCTCTTGAAGGTTCTGCCGAAGAGTCCGAAGAACCGCTCGATTATGTCGCCCACGTTGAGCGGTACGAGATCGTATGCCATCACAATTGGGTTGCTAGAGTAGCTCGGTTTCCTCGGACATCTCGGCGAATGAAGCGGTGCCGCGATCGGCGCTATCGCCCTCTCTGATCTTGTTCAAGACCCGGTCCGCAAAATCCTCAGCAGGAACACCTGGGATCCACCGGATAATATCGGATCTCTTGCGAGTAGCGTAAAGCCAGTTCGCCAGGATGCGAATCTCATCAATCTCTTCACGCATGTACCTTGCGGGGCGCGGCTGATCGCCGTGGTAGTGCTTCCGGCAGAGGAATCGAATCGCTCTATTTTGGTCGCTCGTAGGATTGTCGACCGCCGCGTAGGTCTGAGCGAGGCGACCGAACCGGATGAAGAACAACTTGACCACACTATTGCGGGTGTCGCGAAGAACATGAACCGCATTGTGATCCATAATCGGCGCGGCGACGGTCTCCTGCTGTCCAAGCAGGCGACGTAACCTATCGATTGAATCCCGACATTCGCGTGCCTGTTCAAATTCGAGGTGCTGCGCGCATTCCCTCATTTCTTCCTCGAGTCGCGCGAGAACGCGATTCGCATTGCGCCCGGTGAGAAAGTCACGCACATGATCGACCTCGACTGCGTACGTATCGGGACCGTCGGTCTCGCACGGCAGTGCGCAGCGACCGATCTCACCGTAGAAGCACCGTCGGCCCAGCGCAAGGGTTCGATCATCACATTCCCGCAGCTTGAACATCCGGTTGATGAGTTCTACGACCCATTCGGCATATCGGTGGCCACGGACCGGACCGTAGTACTCTGCACCGTCGTCGACGATGAACTTGACGTAGGAAACGGTCGGGTATCGGGAGGCGATATCGAGTTTGATGAACGGTCGGTTGGCGTGTCGTTTCAGGGCTCTGTTGAACGTGGGCCTCAGTTCTTTGATCAGCCTGGACTCAGCCAGCAATGCCTCGAGTTCGGTACCCGTCTCCTCCCAGGTGACGTCGCGCACCCGCTGGAGCATTTGCCGCACCCGCCCGGGGTGTCCTTCGATCGCTCTGAAGTATGAACGAACCCGATTCTTGAGATTCTTGGCTTTTCCGATGTAAATCACCTGGCCATCGCCGTCCTTCATGAAATAGACGCCCGGACCCGACGGAAGGCGCCTCGCGATCGAGGCTCGAATCTGGCGAATGTGCTTCGGTACTGTTTTGACGTAGTCCTGGTGCTGCAGCTGAAGGAGACGGTCGACCTCGAGATCCCGGTGTTCGAGGGTAAGTCGGTCGATCAGTCGAAGCAGAATTTCGGCGGTCGCTTGGGCGTCGTCCAGTGCACGATGGCGTCTCTCCATTCTTATGTCGAAGAAATCCACCAGGCTGCTCAGGCCCTTCGAACGCAATCCCGGTAGAAGGCGCCTGGCGAGGCGTAGCGTACACAACTGGTTGTTACGAATTGGCCGCATCCCCGACCTTACCAACTCGTCGTTCAAAACGCGACGGTCGAAGGAGAGGTTGTGAGCAACGAAAATCCCATCCCCGAGGAAATCCAGAAACCGCGGTAGCACGTCAGAGGCGGCCGGTTTGTCGAAGACCATTGCCGTACTGATTCCAGTGAGCCGCCTGATACGATTGGGGACGGCGCAGCCCGGATTTACAAGCTCCGAAAAGCGACCCAGAACCTCGCCGTTCCTAACCTTGACGGCGCCGATCTCGATCATTCGGTCGCTTCCTGCCGGTGCTCCGGTGGTCTCGGTATCGGTTACGACGAAGGTCGTGTCCTCGATAAGCATGCGGACCGATAAGTGGGTATGCGTTCGACCGGCCTGGGGTGGGAGGAGCCAGCCTTGTAAAGAAAGAATTTCGGCACTGGAAACAAAATCAATCGATCGCGGGAGCAGGTCGAGTGTTTTCAGCCGTTCGCTTCCCTCGTGCCTGCCGATGCCTGCGGTGATTGGCCACGTCCGAGTTGTAACGGAAACGCCCGGACGGGGACTCGAGTCGGTCACGGATTCGACCGGGCTGATCCACAAGGCGATCGCGGCGCCTGCGTTACCCTAGGCAGCCATTCCAACCTCGGAGCCTGCAGACGCGGGAGC